>JBIKUA010000086.1:0-4094 GCA_044347825.1 Candidatus Deianiraeaceae bacterium
ACAAAACGGTTGATGAAACTCCCTTTGGTGGAGGTGCTGGAATGCTGATGAAGGTTGATGTTCTCTCTAACGCTATTGAAAGTGAGCTAAATGGGGAGGAAGAAAAACCTCTCATAATTTTAACATCTGCAAGAGGGCTTACCTTTAATCAAAAAATTGCCTCACAATTTGCCTTGGAAACTCGCACAATTTACTTTATTTGCGGTAGGTTTGAGGGGGTTGATGAGCGGTTTATAGAGCATTACAACGCAATTGAAATGAACCTCGGGAAGTTTGTGCTTTTTGGAGGTGAAGTTGCCGTTTTAACGATGCTTGAGGCGGTGATTAGGCTTTTGCCTGATGTTTTAGGAAACGAGGAAACTAAGCTGGAGGAAAGCTACGCACAAGGCACGGAATTTGAAGATTTGATGGAATATCCTCAATACACAAAACCTCGTGAGTGGAATGGGCTTGAAGTGCCTGCTGTTTTGCTTTCTGGCAATCACAAAAAAATAAAGGAATGGAGGCTTGAGGAGGCAAAAAAAATTACCCTGAAATATCAATCTTCTAAATCTTTCCTAGAAATTTCCTAGAAAATTTTACGCGAAGACGAAGGGACTGTAGTGTATATACATCCGCTGGCAATTAAACCAAAGAAATCTAGCAAAGGATGTATGCGTCTACAGGCCTCTGCGTCAAGCTAAAATTAGCAGGAAAGAGCAGGAAAGATTTTTACATCACCTTCTTACGGTTTTCATATTTTTCAACTCCTCTTTTTCTCTGTTTAAAACATCTTTTTGTAATATATCAAATAGTTTATCTGCAATACAAGTTAGTTAATTATTTACATATTAATATGATATATCAATTTTAATGACTAATTAATAATAATTTTCTTCACAATTTTAAGCATTTATTTCTTGATTTTTATTAAATAGTGCTTTAACTCTATGCGAATAATCTAAATTTACGATGACACTGGAAAATGCAACTAGCTTTAAGGATAAATGCGGAGTTATTGGGGTTTTTGGCTCTAAATTTGCAGTAAGAAATGTTTTTTTAGGTCTCCACGCACTTCAGCACAGGGGGCAGGAATCTGCGGGAATATCCTCTAATAAAAATGGGGTTTTTAGGATAAGAAAGCATGTTGGAACTGTGTTTTCTAACTTTACAGAAAGCGATATTTCCTTTCTCTCTGGTGGAGATGAAGAATTTGCATGTAATGCTATAGGGCATGTTCGCTACTCAACTTCTGGAAGTAAGCAGGATAAAGGAATTCAGCCGTTTTTTAAGGAAGAAAATGGTATATCTATCTCCATCGCTCACAACGGAAACCTTACGAATTATGATGAATTACGCAAAAAAATTGACGATGCAGGAATTGAAACAGAAACAAGTATAGATACTGAATTAATTTTGCATCTTATCCATCTTTCTAAAAAAGAAACTGTGAAGGAAAAAATAATAGATGCGGTATCCCAAATAAAAGGTGCATTTTCTCTTGTTATTTTAACTAAAGATTTTATTTGCGGTGTGCGAGATGAGTTTGGTATTCGCCCACTTGCGATGGGTGTTGGAGCGGAAGGAGAAATTGTATTTTCCTCGGAGACTTGTGGGCTTGATATTATGGGGGCAAAATTTTTGAGAGATGTAGAAAATGGTGAGTTTGTTTTTGTTTCTAAAAATGGAGTGGAGAGTGTGTTTCCCTTTCCTCGTAAGCAAAAGCGTTTTTGCATTTTTGAGTATGTTTATTTTGCAAGACCTGATACAATTTTAGAAGGGAGAAGCGTCTACAATACACGCAAGGAAATTGGCAAGATGCTTGCAAAAGAATGCCCCGTGGAGGCGGATGTTGTTGTTGCAGTGCCAGATAGTGGCTTGCCTTCTGCTCTTGGATACTCTAGCGAGAGTGGAATTCCCTTTGAATTTGGCATTATTAGAAGCCATTATATTGGTAGAACCTTCATTGACCCAACGCAAAAAGTGCGTGCAAATAAGGTGAAAATGAAGCATAACCCTAATCGTGCTGTAATTGAGGGTAAGAGGGTGGTTTTGATTGATGATAGCATTGTTCGTGGCACAACTTCTAAAAAAATTGTGGATTTGTTGTTTGAATTTGGGGCGAAGGAGGTGCATTTTAGGGTTTCTTCTCCTCCAACTAAGCACCCTTGTTTTTATGGTATTGATACTCCAAATGAGGAGGATTTAATAGCAAATCAAAAATCGGTGGAGGAAATTAGGGAGTATATTGGGGCAACAAGCCTTGCTTATATCAGTCTTGAAGGCTTGGAGAGTGTGGTGAGAAGTCAAAAACCTGAAGAAGCTTTTTGTAATGCTTGCTTTACGAAGCAATATTTTGTGTAATGCTTGCAAATTGTTCTATTAACGGCATTATTTTGCAGAATTTTAGGAATTATGCGTTTAGACAGTTTGAGTTTTCTTCTAAATTGAATTTTTTTGTGGGTAGGAATGGTGCGGGAAAGACTAATCTACTTGAAGCACTTTCTATGCTTGGAATTTCTGGAGGCTTTCGGGGGGCGGAAATGAGGGACTTAAACCGTAATCAATTGGTGAGTTTTTCTCTTGGATTTGAAACAAATTATGGGCAGATTGGTATTAAAAATGTGAATGGCACGAAGCGATTTACAATTGAGGATGAGCCTTGCAAATTTGGGGAGCTTGAGGGGAGGTTTAAAACTTTGGCACTCTCTCCTGAAGATGAATTTGTTTTTATGGCTTCTGTTTCCCATAGGCGTGCGTTTTTTGATGCACTACTTGGTAGGTTAAACGCAGAACATGAGGCGATTTTAAAGGAGTATAAGGCTTTATGCGTTCAGCGTTCTAAAATTTTGGGGGAGTTTGCGGGGCAGGATGCGTGGCTTGAAACGATAGAGAAGCAATTGGCTCAAAAATTGGTTGTTATTTCCACTAATCGTGTGCTTTTAAGTGAGAGGCTCTCGGATGGTATGAAGAGCTTAGGTGAAGTTGGTTTGAGGGGGGAAATTAGGTTGACGGGCTACTTGGAAGGTAGGGAGTTTTCTGCTTCCTCGGAGGAGAAGTTTATAAGAGAAATGCTCTATTCTTCTAGAAATATTGATGCGATAACGGGCAAGACTTTAACAAAAATGGAGCGGACGAATTTTGATGTGCTGTTTTGTGAGAAGAATATTCTTGCGAGCCGTGCTTCCTCGGGGGAGCAGAAAAAGATGTTATTTTCGGCTATTTTGAGCGTTTGTAAGTTGATAAATTGTGAGATTTTGCTGATAGATGAGGTTGCCTCTAAGTTTGATGAAAGGGGGCGGGATATGGTTTTTAGTGAGCTTTCCTCTCTCAATTCGCAGGTTTTTGCAAGTGGGACGGAGGGGTTTTTGAATTCTGCTATTGCTTTTATTGAAATTTGATTTTGAAATTTGATTTTTTACGCAAGTGGGTTTTGTTAAATCTTGTAAACATCGCTTCTATGCCCTGCACAGACTATTAAGTTTTTAAATCAATATCTGCCTTTTTTGCAAGTTCTTCAAGAGAAACCCCTTTCTTTCCGTTTGATACATATCTTTTATATCCCTTTTCTGCAATGTAATAATCCTTTAAATCTTCTAAATAAATACGCAATCCTCGTTTAACGATAGATGATTTGCTTCGCTCCTCAAGTGTTGCAATTTCTTCTAGCAAAGCTTCTAAGTCATCAGGTAGCCTCATTGAAAATGTTCCCATAAAATAATAATATTCCGTATTTATTTTAATTACTTTGTATTACATTGTCAAGCAAATTTTTCACATTGTTGGGCAAATTTTTCACAACAAAATGCTAAATGTTTTTTAAAAAATATGGGGCGATGAAGATGGCGAGGGCTTCGCACAAGGCAAATGTGGGGTTTGTGATGGAAAGTATGATTAAATTTGGAGAGAATAGAGCGAGGGGAATGAGGCAAAAAGCGAGGAAATAAGGGATTAATGAGGCGGAATTTTGGTGTATTGCAACTCTAAAGGCTTTTTCTTCTTTTAGGTGGAAGGTTTGTGATAAAAACATGAGGTGAATTAGGGTTATCATTAGGTTTGCAAAGGCGAAAATTGGGGTTTTGGCAAAGAAAGCAAGCAGTATATTGATGATGACT
>JBIKUA010000087.1:0-4086 GCA_044347825.1 Candidatus Deianiraeaceae bacterium
CAAATCTAAAAATGCTCCCATTTGCTATAACGAAGATAGCCCTGAAGTTGAAGAGATGGTTAACAATACTTTGCACGATTATGAGAATAAAAAATCTTTCTCACTTCAAAATAAAAAAGCAGATTTTTATGCAGAAAATTTCAAATTTACATATGGTGGAATGAGTTTTAATATATTTCATAAGGGTAAAATTTTTATAGAAAACGCTTTTATGCCACTTATTGGGGAATTTAATGCTTTAAATGTTTTAGGTGCTGTTGGCATGCTTAGCTTTTTTGTAGATTTGGATGAAGTTAAATCTTCTATTCTTAACTTGCGTAGCTTTGAGGGAATAGATAAAAGGCAGGCAAAAGTAGGTAAATTTAAGAACTTTGATATAATAGATGATTATGCACACAGTCCTTTAAAAATTAAATCTATGCTTGCAGGATTTACAAGATATGCAAAGGAAATTGGAGCGGGAGTTCTTCCAGTTTGCGAAATACATAAAATATCAAGATTGGAATTTATGTACGATGCTTTCCTTACAAGTTTTAATTCTGTTAAGTTTCTTGTGTTAATGGATGTGTTTAAAGTTGCAGGATATGAGGAAAAAAACCCTGATTTAAATCGTTTTATTGAAGATATCAAAAAGCAGAATAGTGAAATAGAAATTCTCTATATACCAAATAGGTATCTTGCAAAAGGCTTAAATGAGTTAATAAAAAGGAAGGAATTTAAAAATAAATCAACCAACTTTTTGCTTTTCTTTGGTGCTGGACTTTCCAGTAAATTTGCCAAAAATTTAGAATATGAGCTAGAAAAGTTAAATAATTGCTTTTAATAATCATTAAAGACAAATTGCAACTGCATTTTTATTTGCTCCTTTTTTTACAACGCTTATTTCAAAAATTTTTAAAGATGGAATGTATCTAACCCCTTTTTTATCTTTAAAAACCCCGCTAGGAATAAAGCCAATGCTCAAATTTAACTTCTTTTTTGCAAATTGTGGCATTACTCTGCCTTCAACAAAAATCCCCTTATTGTTTTGAGTTATACGCTCTATTATTCCAATTTTCTTTTTAGGATTATGCTCCAAAAATAAAGGCATTTGAGAAGCTTCGTCCCATTTTGCCCCACCTAAAATTACATCTCCATTTAAATCCACTTCATTAAAAATGCTTGCGTACCCATAAAAAAACTTGCTATTTTTAAACATTTTGATTAAGATTTTTGCAAATTTATAAAACAAAAAATTATCTTTGGTAAGCAAATTATGTTAGTTAATTTATTAAAATCTAAAATTCATCGTGCAGTTGTAACGGGGAGTGATTTAAATTATGAAGGCTCAATTTTTATTGACGAAAACCTTATGAAAAAAGCAAACATCTTAGCATATGAGAAAGTAGAAATTTACAATATTAATACTGGAGCTAGGTTTGCCACATATGCAATACCAGTTGAGATTGAAGGTTCTGTGTGCCTTAATGGAGCTGCTGCGAGACTTGTGCAAAAAGGAGATTTGATAATTATTTGCACTTACGCTATGATGCAGGAAGAAGAAGCAAAAAACTTTAAACCTACCGTGGTTTTGATGTAAAGATAAATTTTGCTTGAATTTTATATCTAACGGTATTATTAAAACTTAAATTTTACATAAAAAAATGAAAAACTCTGATATGCTTGCACTTTTAGGTGAAAAATTTGATATTTTAGATAAAGGCTTTATCAGGGTTATAGATTTTATGGGAGGAGATGATGCCATAGTTCAGGCAGCAAGAGTAAGTTATGGGGCAGGAACAAAAGCGGTAAGTGATGACAAGGCTCTTATTAGCTATCTTGTTAAACACAAACACACAAGCCCTCTTGAAATGTGTGAAATTAAACTTCATTTAAAAATGCCAATATTCGTTGCAAGGCAATGGATAAGGCACAGAACTGCAAGCATAAATGAATATTCTGCTAGATATTCCGTTCTTTCAAATGAATATTATATTCCTGAACTTGAAAGAATGCAAATGCAATCCAAAAATAACAAACAGGGAAGCGGAGAAGTTCTACCTGATGAATTAGCAAAAAAAGTGCAAAATATATTGGAAGAAGATGCAAAAAAATGTTATGCAGATTATGAATTTTTTTTAAGCGATGATGTAAATTTTGCAAGGGAGTTAGCTAGAATGAACTTAACATTAAACTATTACACAGAATTTTACTGGAAAATAGATTTACATAACTTTTTACATTTTGTTAATTTAAGAGCTCATTCGCACGCTCAATATGAAATTAGAGTATATGCAGAAAAAATGCTTGATATTGCTAAAATTTGGTGTCCTTTTGCTGTGGAGGCGTTTGAAAATTATGTTATGCACGCAAAAACATTCTCAAAATCTCAACTTGATGTATTAAAAAAGCTTCTCAAAAGAGAGGATTTAACTCAAGAAACAAGTGGGCTTTCTAAGAGAGATTGGAATGAAATTCAAGAACTATTAAAGTAAATTATGAGCTTTGTTTTAAGTGAATTTGCGATTATAATGTTTTTAACATTTATTTTAATTTTAATTGCATCTGCTATTATAAGTTTAAATTTTACAAAATTTTTAACTATTGATACTTACGACTTAAGAATAAAAACTGGAAATAGACCCAGTAAAATAACATATAGACCAAATTTTGGAGTAATTGACGAAGGTGAGGAAATTTTGAAAGAACAGTACACTCATTTTAAAAATAGATGAATTATAAGACGGAAGACGGAATTTTTGCAAAAATATCTGGAGGAATAGGCTCTTCTGTTAATGTTATTCGCATTTCATCTCAATCTTTAATCATAAATGAGGTTTGTAAAGTCTTTCAAATCAATCAAGCAAAACTTAAGCCAAATTTTACCTTTCTTTCAAAAATATTTAAAAATGGAGATTTTTTGGACGAAGCACTAATTACATACTTTAAAGCTCCTCATAGTTTTACGGGGGAGGATTGTCTTGAGTTAGCACTTCATGGTAGTTCATTTATTTTAGAAGAGGTTTATTCTGCTTTAATTTCAATTGGTTTGCGTTTTGCAAGTAATGGTGAGTTTTCTTATCGTGCTTTTTTAAATGGCAAGATGGACTTAGTGGAAGCAGAAGGAATGGCAAATTTAATTGCAAGTTCAACAAAATTACAGCACCTTGCTTCAAAGAGGCAATTTTTAGGTGAAGCATCCAGGGAGTTTTTGCATTTAAGGGCTTTGGTGCTTGAAGTTCTAGCTTTTCTGGAAAGCCTTATTGATTTTTCCGATGAAGATTTACCTCAAGATGTTTCCTTTAAATTGGAGCAAAAGGTGAATGAGGTAAAAAATAAAATTGAAAAACATCTTCAAAATACATCAATTTTGAGCTTACAAGATGGTATTAGGCTTGCAATTATAGGTCGCCCTAATGCTGGAAAATCCTCTATTTTTAATAGATTGTGCGGATACGAAAAAGCTATAGTTTCAAAACACGCAGGCACAACTAGGGATGTAATTGAGGAAAGAATGGTAATTAAAGGCGTTCCTCTTATATTTTATGATACTGCAGGAATTAGAAATTCCGTAGATGAAGTTGAAATGGAGGGAGTAAAAAGAGCAATTAAAACGCTTGGGAAAAGTGATATTAAAATTCTTGTTAAATCCGCTGAAGATAATGAAAGTTTTGAAGACTTAGCAAAGGAATTAAATTTTAAATTAGACGAAAACACCTTTTGTGTTGTTAATAAAATTGATATTTTAAAACCCTTAAGTCAAGGTCAAAATTCTATTCATATTTCGGCTTTTACGGGGGAAGGGTTTAACACTCTTCTTAAAAATATAGAAGATTTAATAGAAGCAAACTTCCTTCCTTTAATTACAACAGGTTTAATAGCAAGTGAAAGGCAAAAACAGATGTTGCAAAAAGCCCTTTTACATCTTACACGCTTTAATATGCAAAAAGAAGTTGAGCTTGCAGGGGAGGATTTAAGGCAGGCAGTTAAATCACTTGAAGAAATTATTGGTAAAGTTGATGTTGAGGATATTTTAGGAGGTATATTTTCTAAGTTTTGTATAGGTAAATAATTTTTATGATAAAAAAGATAATTCTTTCTAGCCTT
>JBIKUA010000088.1:0-4042 GCA_044347825.1 Candidatus Deianiraeaceae bacterium
TTCCTGCTTTAGGGTTTGGAAACCTTGCAAACTTCTTAAAAAAATTGCAAACTTCTTAGAAAGCTTGAAAGCTTAGCAAAATCTAAAAATTTCCAAAAATCTTGTAAAAATTAAATAAAAATTAGGAATTAAGGTTGAGTTTTTTCACTAAATCCTCGCAACATTTAGATAAAAGTTCAAAAACTTCGGTGAAATCTTCTTCTGTTCCGTAGTAAGGGTCCCTAATATCGTTGCTCCAAGAGTTTGGAGTGCCTGTGAATTCAAGCAAAACATGGATTTTATGTGCAAATTCCGCAGGGAAGTGCCTTAAAATTTGCTCTTTGTGTTTGCGTGTTACGGCAAAGATGTAGTCGTTTTCTTCTAAATCTTTGAGGGTGATTTGTTTGGAGGTTATGCCTTCCATTGAAATGCCGTTTGCTTTGGCAACTTTTAGCACTCTATAATCTGGGCTTTCGCCTATGTGATAATTTTGAGTTCCGCTGGAGGAAGCTTGAACTTTAGGAGCAAAACGGCGTAAAATGGCTTCTGCAAGTGGGGAACGGCAGATGTTTCCTGTGCAAACGAATGTGATTTTCATAATATTTCTTCGATAACTTGTTTTAACTGTGTTTCAAAATCTGTTAAGCTTGCTTTGTGGGCTTCTTCTTCGCTTCTGCGTGATGAGCCTTTAAATGTGAAGGATTTATCAAGCCTGTTGCCTTCTTGAGTTGCTTCGTGGGTGAAGATTATTGTGAAATTTGTGTTTGTTTGTGCGAAGAATACATCGTAGACTTTGTTTGTTGATGTTGTGAAATCTAGGTGTATGGAGGCTTTTATTTCTGCTTTTCTATCCACTTTTAGGTTTTTTTCTCTAAGAACTTTTTCTGTTATGAGTTTGAAATTTTCGCTTGGAAAATGCGCAACAGAGAAGGACATTTTAGAGATTAGTTCTTGATAGTGATTTTCGTAATTAGAGATTTTTTTAAGCTCTTCCCTTAGGTTGAATGTGGAGCTTAGGGCGTTTAGGATTATGGTGTCTTTTCTTAAATCTTGGGCTTTTGATTTGGCTTCTTTTGCGTTTTTAATTGATATTGATGGGTTTTTTGACTTTTTTGCGTTTTCAATTATTTCTTCAATTTCTTCTTTTTTGGCTTCGTATTCTGTGAGTTTTTGGTTGTAGATTTTGAGTTTGTTTAGCTTGATTTCTGCGTAAAATAGGTTGTTTTTTTTGTTGAATGCGGTGTTTGTAATTTCGTATCCGTTAAAGGAAAATCGCTCAACTTCGTTTAATGCTTTCACTTGCATTTGTTCTTCTATCCTTCCGTTAATCATTTGGGCTTCTGTTCTTACGCTTGCGCTAACGCTTGTTTTGATTTGTGAAATTGCGTTTAAAAGAGCCATTTGTATTGCGTCTTCTTTGCTTCCACCCGAGCCTGTGGCGTATATTTCAATGTTGTTACTTTTTGCTTCTAAAAACCAATTAGGGGGGGATGAAACTTCTGGAGCCTCACTTTTATTGCAGGAAAAAACCAATAATAATGCTACTAAAAAGAGATTTTTCATTTTTGCTTACTAAAAATAATATGCTAGGTTAAAACACTAAAAATTATTTTACAAGTGAAATTATGAAATTTTCTTTTTTTAAATCTAAAGTTGAGGAAAAACCTCTGGAATATAAGACATTTTTCTTGAGTGGTGGCTCTCCGCAGTGGACTTCTAGTAATTATCAGAGTTTTGCACAGGAGGGGTATGTGAGAAATGTGATAGCTCATCGTTGCATTTCTTTGCTTGCGGGGGGTGCGAGTTTTGTGCCTTTTAGGCTTTTTAAGGAGGGTAAGAGGCTTGAGAGCCATGCTGTGCTTGATGTTTTGAGAAAACCTAATAAATTTACTAGCACTTTTGAGTTTTTTGAGGGGATTTATAGTTATAAGTTGATTTCGGGAAACGCCTACATTAGGGCGGTGATGTTTAAGGGAAAGCCTTGTGAATTTGTGCTTTTGAGACCAGATAAAATGACGGTTCTTCTTAATAAAAATGATGAGGTGTGTGGGTATCGCCTCTCGGAAAAGGGGGTGATGAAGGATTTTTATTTTAGCCAGATTACGGAAAAATGTGAGGTGCTTCACTTGAGGCACTTTCACCCGCTTAACGATTATTATGGGCTTTCCCCCGTTGAGTGTGCTAAGTATGCGATAGACCAGCACAATGAGGCTTCTAGTTATGCTAAATCGCTCCTGCAAAATTCTGCGCGCCCGAGTGGGGCTTTGGTGATGAAGCCGACGGAGTATAATGCGGGTGGCACGCTAACGGAGGAGCAGTTTTCTCACCTTAAGGAGCAGTTTCAGGAGAATTTTTCTGGGGTTTCTAATGCAGGTAAGCCTTTGATTTTGGAGGGGGGGCTGGATTGGAAGGAGATGAGTGTTAGCCCTCGTGAGATGGATTTTATAGAAAATAAGAACTCCGCAAGTCGTGAAATAGCCCTTGCCTTTGGGGTGCCTCCGCAGGCGTTGGGGTTGCCGGGGGATAACACTTATAATAATATGATGGAGGCGAGAATTGGAATGTGGGAGCAGACGATAATTCCTATGATGGTTGATGTGTTTTCTTCTTTGAGTGGCTGGATTTCACGCCTTTACGGGGAGGAGCTGGTGCTTGATTTTGATAGGGAGAAGATAACGGCTTTAACTCATAAACGGGAGACGGAGTGGGAGAAGGTGAAGGGAGCGGACTTTTTGACGGATGATGAGAAGAGGCAATATTTGGGCTTTCCTAAAAGAAATGTCTAGGGCTTATCTTGGCTTTCCTAAGCGGGGTTAGGAGGGTTGTTTCAAAATAACTTTTTGTATATTTTTTAATATTATCAAAAGCCTAATCATCGCAGTAATAAGATAGAAAGTAGATGTTATTATAAGCATTATAAAAATCCTGTTTAAGAAATATTCTTTAAAAAATCCTAATCCTAATGTCAATAAATACAAAATATTTATAATAATGATAAACAAAGAAACATAAATGCAGTTATCAAAATAATTATAGAATGTTTTCCTTTCTCTAGGCCTGTGTTCTAATATCTTCAAGCCCGTACTTAGAATAATGCTTTTTGTTCCAACAAGAAAAGAAATGATAACAACGGAAAAAACACAAGGCAAAGAAGAGCCTCCAAGCCAATTGCTAATCTGCGTATCATTTATTTTAATAAACCAAGATAGCATAGCTCCAATTAATGCAAACATTATTGCCATGTTTTTTTCTAAAAATAACATATTATAAAAATTAATGTTTAGGTTTTTTTGCAGTAATTAATAAATCTTTTTTACTTTTGTAAGCATTAATAATGGACTTTTTATAGTCTTCAAGATTAGGTGCTTCCAGTGTTATTTTAACTTGCATTTTATTTTTTATAAAATCATATGGTATTCCGTTCGTGTCAGTCATACTAAATGCTTTGCAATCAGAATTTCTTGAAGAATGCTTAAAAAAATTTACTATTTTACTTTTGGGAAATGGGTTGTATTTTTTTGCTGTAACCTTAATTGTAACAGACAAATAATCCATTTCTTTTATAAAAGGAGGAGTTAGGTCATTTTCAAAAGTCTCTTTGGGAAACAATCCTAACTCAGGCCTTTGTGTTACTGTAAATTTATGTATATCTTCTATTTCACTTATTTTTTGTTCGTCTAATTTTAAAAAAAACTCCACTTCAATTCCTTTGCCTCCACTAAATAAAAAGTTCTCAAAACTTTTAATGCTTAAACCATTCTTGTTAGTTTGCCATAATAAAACCTCTCTTTTAACATCTACAAGCAATAGGTTATAATTAGAAAGCAGGTCTGCTGGCAATTTTTCTAAATTCTTATTATATACTTCTGTGGTTTCTTTTTTCTTGCTATATTTTACAACTTGCATTAAATACAACTCTTCATCTTCTTTTAATTGCTCAACACTACCCAATTGATAATATTTCTCATCTACTGCATATTTATATCCTTCTTCTTTTTTATTTTTACACACATTAATAAATTCGTTCGCATCTTTACATTTTATGTCAAAAAATAAAACATTA
>JBIKUA010000089.1:0-4016 GCA_044347825.1 Candidatus Deianiraeaceae bacterium
TCCAACCGAAATATAAATAAAATCATGCTTATCAGCAATTTTCAGCAAATCACGAGAGGCAGAGAATTTTGTGCCAATTGTTTGCAAAATTTTAACACCATTTGAAACAGCATTTTGAATTACAAATTCAAGCTCTTCTTCTTTGTAATAATCTAAATGACAGTGGCTATCAATAAGCATATTTAAGATTTTTTAACCTGATATTGCACATTTTCCCACGGACTTTCAAAATCAAAATTGCGATACTCTTGAGATAAATTCACTGGTTTTTTCACAATCCTCCCCTCAGTTGCATCATATTGCAATTCGGTATATCCTGTTAGTGGAAAATCTTTCCTTAAAGGGAAGCCTTCAAAATCGTAGTCTGTTAAAATTCGCCTCAAATCTTTAGCATCAGAAAACTCAATTCCATACATATCAAACGCCTCCCTTTCAAACCAGCAAGCCCCATTATGCACACGAGAAATGCTAGGAATAAAACCACCCTCATCAACCTTAACTTTTACTGTTAGCCTTGTGTTTTCCTCCATATTTAAGAGTTGGTAGACAACCTCGAAACGCTTTTCACAATCTGGGTAATCAACACCGCAAAGATCCATTAGCATTCTAAATTTATGAGATAGCTTCAAATCCTCAAAGAATTCCACCACATTTTCCGCATTTTCAAGCAAGATAGATGCATAATCCTGCGATACAGAAACAGTTGAAAATTTAAACTTTTGTGCGATTTTTTCTAAAAAACTTTGCATATTATTCATAAATATAATCTTCAAGATAGCTACCTCTAGTTGGGTGCTTTAACTTTCTCAAAGCTTTCGCTTCAATTTGTCTAATTCTTTCACGAGTAACGCCAAACTGCTCCCCTACTTCCTCTAAGGTGTGGTCGGACGCCATCCCAATTCCAAAACGCATTCTCAAAACTCTCTCTTCTCTTGGAGTTAGCGTTGCAAGTTGCTTTGAGGTAATTTCTTTCAAAAACTGCTCGGCAACAAGTTCGTAGGGGGACTTCGTGTTGGGGTCTTCAATAAAGTTTCCAACGGAGTTCTCGTCGTCATCTCTCACTGGAGTTTCAAGGCTGATAGGGTCCTTCACTATACGCATCATCTTCATTACTTTATCAACGCCAATACTCATTTTGTTTGCAATTTCCTCTGGAGAAGGCTCTCTCCCGAGTTCTGCCGTTAAATCCCTTGATACTTTATTCATTTTTGAGCAGTTTTCAATCATATGAACGGGTATTCTAATAGAACGCCCCTGATCGTTTATCGCACGCACAATCCTTTGCCTTATCCACCAAATTGCATATGTCGCAAACTTGCAACTTCTACGATATTCAAATTTATCAACCGCTTTAATAAGACCGATGTTTCCTTCTTGAATTAAGTCCAAAAGTGGCACATTTTTATTAGCATATCTCTTAGCAATTGCAACCACAAGCCTCAAGTTTGCCTCAATCATTTCTCTTTTTGCTTTTTTTGTTTCACGATTATTCCTCTGAAGCATCGCAACAAGGGTTTTGAAAGTGGCAATTTTAGTTTGCACTTTTTTTTGCCTCAAAAGGTTGATATTTGATATATAATTTTTCACCTCCGCCTTCTTCTCATTCATCGCCGTGAGGATTTTTTTGTTTTTAACTTCCTTAACATCCTTGTTTGCGAAGATTTTTTCTAATAAATTTTCGTCCTCTACTATATAATTAGATTTAAAAAGTTCATCAACAACTTGATACTCATTTATACCAAAGGCGGATATAGTTTTTGCAATAGATATTTCGTTTTTAATTATCTCTTTGTTGACATCAAAAATCTCTCCTAAAATTGAAGTAACTATATTTTGATGAATTTTTATATTTTTTAAAATTTCATACCCCGTAGAAGCAAGGCTTTTATATTTTGGATTTTCTAAAATACTTCTTTCCTCAGATTTCGCATTTAAAGTAAGCATCTGCTTAGCAATTTTAGCAATTTCTGTAAAGCTGGAAACTACATCATTTTTAAGAGTTTTTTCCATCACAGAAAAGGAAATAGTGCCTGTTTTAAGGAAGTCTCCCCCATCTTCTTTATCAGAAAGTAAGGTATCATCCTCTACATATTCTTCACTATCAACATCTTCTTCAAATTCCTCGGTTTGAGCTTCGCTGTAAATGTCTCCTTCTTGGTCTCCATATTTGGAGTAATAAAGGGAATCTATCTCCACAACTTCTCTTATTAAAATTGCATCGTTGACGATATCGTCGTATATTCTAATAATTTTTTGCAAGGTAAGCGGAACCTGAATCATCACTTCTATCACGGAATTTTTGCCGTCCTCAATTTTTTTAGCAATAGAAACTTCATCTTCCTTTGTAAGAAGTGGCATAGAGCCAATTTCTTTTATATATGTTTTTGTTGAATTTTTAGAGCCAACCTGAACTTCTGGAGTTTCCTCGGATTCCTCGCCTGATTTTTTGGGCTTAGATTTAGCAATTTGCACACCGTAATCCTGCAAAAACGATATAACCGCAGAGTAATATTCTGGGGAAACATCAAGGGGAAGCATCTCTATAATTTCATTATAGGTTATAATGCCACCTTCAGCTTTTGCTTTGTTGATGATGTCCTTAGCCATTTTTAAAACAGCAACGGAACCCTCTTGTTTTGCTTCGCCTGTTTTAGGTAGAGGTTTTATTTCCTCTTCGTTTTTTTCTTTCAACATTATGCTCTCATTTTTGTTATGTAGAATTTTAGTTGAAGACGATTTTTTTTTATTGTCAACTAGATTTTTCACTTTTTTTTCACTTTTTTTTGCAACCTCATTTGAAGTGATTATTTTTGGTTCATCTTTTTTAGATGTTGAAGGTTTTTTTTGTGCAGATTTTTCGGGAGATTTTTTAGGCGTTTTTTGCTCTATTTTATCTGGTAATTTACTTTTTGCAAGAGTTTTTGCGAGAGGCTTTTTTTCTTCCTTAATTTTTTCTTCCTTAATTTTCTCTGCCTTAGTTTTTTTCACCTCAACTTTTTTTGCCTCAATTTTTTTTGCCTCAACTTCCGCCTTCTCGGCTTTTTTTTGTAAGATTTTTTTCTCATCCTCAATTTTTTCTTGTTTTTTTGCAAGTTTTGCGGCGATTTTTTCTTTAATAGATTTTAAAAGCGATTTTCCTTTTAAGTCCTTTCCTGATGAGGTAGAACTGCTAGTAGATTTAGTTTTTGAAAAACCCGCCATTCGTAAATAATAAGGATACATTATTTTTATTGCCATAAAATTTTATTTTTGTCAAGTAAAAAAGTTGACAAATTCTATTTTTCAATTTAACATATAAATTATATTTGATATTTTATTATGAAATTGGTTTGCCCTTCCCTACTTTCTGCCAATTTTGCAGATTTAAAATCCGAAATCAAAATGTGTGAAGAAGCAGGCGTAGATATGCTACATTTAGATGTTATGGACGGTCACTTCGTGCCTAACATCACCATAGGTTCAGTTGTTGTGGAAAGCCTAAAAAAGGCAACAAAAATCCCTCTTGATTGCCATTTAATGATTGAAAACCCAGAAAAATACATTGAAAGCTTCGCAAAAGCTGGAGCAAACATCATCACCATTCACGCAGAGGCGGTTATACACCTTGAAAGGGCAATAAAGCAAATCAAAAGTTTTGGCGTAAAAGCTGGTCTTTCCCTCGTTCCTACCACTCACGAAAGCGTCTTAGAATATATCCTTTCCGAGCTTGACTTAATTCTAATAATGACAGTAAATCCGGGGTTTGGAGGGCAAAGCTTTTTACATTCTCAACTGCCAAAAATTGAAAAAGTAAGAAAAATGATAGAAAAATCAGGCAAAGAAATCATCTTGCAAGTAGATGGCGGAATAGACGAAAACACCTCAAAACTCACATTTAACGCAGGTGCAAACGCTTTTGTAGCAGGAAATTTCTTGTTTAAAAATAGAGATAACTTCAAAACAAATGTCAATATTTTGAAAGAAATTTATTAAAATTCAGTAATTAGTTACATATGCAAAATAAAAACAAAAACCTA
>JBIKUA010000091.1:0-3994 GCA_044347825.1 Candidatus Deianiraeaceae bacterium
CAATAGCTCCATTTTCAGCGTGCCTTCTGGCTTCTTCCATTGCATCGCTACTAAACCTAGAGGTTGTAATAAAAACCCCCTTAACCTCCTTTTCCCGCACTATATAGAGAAAATCTCTCATTTGCGGAGAGCTAACTCTTGAGCTTTCATCAAATCTTTTTGCTTGAATGTAAATTTTGCCCTTTATTTCAAGCTCATCAGCGGAAAGAACTCCATCAATTCCCCCATCTCTTTGCCTTTTCTCCCTCAATTTACCAACTCCGTATCCCATTTTTTCTAATAAACTTACGCAAAAATCTTCAAATTCTTGCCAAGGCATTTCTCTTAATTTTGCTAGAAGTTTTATTTTTTCTCCTTGATTTAGCTCATCTATTTTGGTTCTTATATCTACATCTTCTTCTGTTTGGAAGTCAGGCAATTGCTCCTTTTTTACCTCCATATTGGAGTTGAAATTTGGGGAGTTTTCTAAATATTTGTAATTAATTTCAATACCCTTTTTGCCATCTTCAAGAGCTTTAAGCCCTAAGTCCGTTATATAATAACTTGCTTTTCGCTCAAGGCTTTTGGCAATAAATTCTGCTTTTGTGAGATAGGTAAAAGCCCAACCTACTCTATCAAATAATTTACTTTTTTCCCCTGATGCAACGGTTTCTTCCAGCTCTTCTTTTGTGAATTGAGGTTTTAGCCTTTCAAACATTTCGGTTCTTTTATAGTCTTTTTCTGGTTCCATTAATTTTAAAATAGGAAGCATTAACTTTTCCCAGTTTGGTATAGCCATATTTAGGTGGATAATTATATGAAGATATTAAGAAAAAGGATTTAGTGAAATGTCAAGAATTTATGTTTTAAGGGGAGTTGTGGGAGAATGATAAATTTACCTATTCAATTTTGCAAAACTTTGTTGTGTTGTTATTCAAGTTTGGATTGTTCTTTGATTGAATTTGTTATATTTTCAAGACACTCATCAAATGCTTTATTAATATAATCAACAGGGTCATTGTTATATTTATCATTTAACTCTTTATATAAATCATTCAATTTTCTTATACAATCATTTATATATTTTAAAAATTCACTCTTTTGCTCTAAATTGTCAAATTTTCTTACTCCTTTGTAATTATATTGTCTAAAAAGTTGTTTCAAAATATCTTTTGTTCCATTAGTAATATAATGCTGACGGTCATTGAATAAATTATCGTTTGAAAATGGTAAGTTTTCAATTTGATATAATGTTAAGTATAATTTCCCAAATTTAGTATAAAAATCCTCCCAATCTTGTAATGTAGTTAAAAATTTTTCAAATTCATCTTTTATGTATTGAAAATTTAAAGAAAGCATTTCTGCTTTATTGTAATCCAGTGAGTTGCGTTCCCCAACACAAAAATTTGTCTCTAAATATCCCCATTCACCCCTCTTTTTATCTAAAGATAATAATTCATTCAATTCTTTTTCAGTCCATTCGGAAAGATAATAACCTCTTAGTGTTTGGAAATAGTGTAGCAAACTTTTCATTATATGACTTGTAGACCCCCATTGAAAAAAGTTGCTTCTATAAGAAAAAAACATTTTTTCAAAATCTTCTAAAAACTCCATTCTTTCCTTCCTTAATGCTATTCTTTTTTGAAACTCCAAATTATCTCTGTGAATTTTATTTGTAGCCTCCAGCGTTTCCTTATGTGATTTATTTGAATTTTCAAGGCTTATTTTGTTGTAGATGGCACTATAAATTATTCCAATAATCGTTGCCCCTGCGATGAATGTATTTTCGCTTAAGCAAGAATTATTATATTGATATAAAACAATTATCCCAAATATAATTATTGCAAGATACAAAGCCCACCAATTTGCAATATTCTCTCTAAATTTTTCCCACTCCATAAAGCAAAAAACAACAATTCCCGCAAAGACAAAAGGGAGGGTTATAATAAACTCCATATTACTCCTGCCAGCCCACTTGCTTTAAAAAGTCGTCGTAAGTGCCTGTAAATGTAAAGGTTTTTCCGCCATCAAACACAATTAGCTTGTTTGCAATTTCTCGCAGGAAATACTCATTGTGAGTAACCATCATCACAGCTCCCTTGAAGTTTTTAATTGCATCCATTAGGCTTTCCGAGCTTTCCATATCAAAGTGGTTGGTTGGCTCATCCAGTAGTAGTAAATTAGCGGGTGTAAGGAGGATTTTACCAAGCATAACACGGCTTCTCTCCCCCCCTGATAGCACCTTGATTTTTTTAAACGCCTCATCGCCAGAAAACAGCATTTGGGCGGCGGTTCTCCTCACTTTTTGAATATCAATTCCATCTTCCACGGTTTCAAGCTCCTCAACAATTGTATGCTCCAAATTTAGCCTATCTAGGTTCATCTGCCCAAAGTAGCCGTATTCCACCTTACTTTCTACAAAAATCTCCCCCTTAATTGGCGTTAACTCACCCGTTAAAAGCTTTAAAAGTGTAGATTTACCATGCCCGTTTTTACCGATAATGCAGATTTTATCTTCAGGTCCTACCTTAAAAGATAAATCTTTTATTAGGAGTTTTGCAGGGTCGTACCCAAAGGTAAGCCCACGAACTTGAAGCATTTCGTTTGAAGAGCCATAAGGTTTGTAGGTGAAGTCAAAATCTAGATTAGCAATTTCTGCAAGTTTTACCTTAACATCCATTCTCTCCACTTGCTTCATTCTAGCTTTCGCCTGCGATGCAAGGCTTGCTTTTGCCCCAAAACGGCGAACCCAATCTTCAATTTCCTTCTTCTTTTCCTCCTCCTTCACCCTTGTTTTTTCGTAAATTTCCTCCTCCATTGCAATTTGCTCCTTCACTCTTCCTGTTGTTCCTGCCATTTTACGGAATTTCCCTCTGTGTATAATTAGCGTGTGAGTGATTATGCTATCCATAAAGCTCCTATCGTGAGTTATTAAAATAAGCTCCCCCGCCCATTCTTTTAAAAATGCGCCTAGCCATCTAATAGAGTAAATATCAAGATAGTTAGTAGGCTCATCTAACAAAAGCATTGAAGGCTCTGTTAAAAGAAGCTTTGCAAGGTTCACTTTAATTTGCCAACCACCTGAAAGCATGTTAGGGTCTCCCGCTAGTTGCTCTGCATTAAATCCTAATCCTTCAAGTATCATCTGCCCCTTCCATTCCTCGTGAGCTCTTTCAATAGGCAATACGCTAGCAACTTCCTCCATCACGGTTGGGTGAGTGAAGTGAATGTGCTGTTCTAGATATCCAATTGTGTAATAACTAGGAATATCAATGCTTCCGCTATCAGGCTGAATTTTACCAAGCATCATTTTTAGGAAGGTAGATTTTCCTGTTCCATTTCTACCAACTAAACCAATTTTTTCTCCGTATCCAACTGTAAAGCTTGCATCTTCAAACAAAACACGGGAGCCAAAAGATACGGAAACATCTTCAACAACAACCATAAAAAATAAAATAATTAAAGTAATAGTGTGTAAAGTTTAATGGTTTTGCAAGCAAAATTTTTATAAAGTTATTATTGAAATAACATTCTAGACCCTATACTACCAGGATTTGGAACTTCCCCACTAATATCCCGTCTACTTCCTTTTAGTTTTTTATTTCTTGCGATACATTCCCCTTCTTCCTGCATTATTGCGGCGTTTCTATAGTTTGCACAGTTTCCTACCCAATACTCACCAAAACCTTTGCACTTAGAATGAGAAGGAATTGGTGTTAGTGCGGCAAAAATTCCGTTACATATTGAGTTTGAATTTGTTTGATTTGGAATAAGAATAGAGTTTGCGGTAAAGGTTTTTTCTTCAGTACTACTGTCACCATCAAGTCCATAATCTGTTCTTAATTTACTAATACAGGCATCGCCCCTACCTTCATTCAAATGTGTACCTGTATTTTCATGACAATAACCAGTACCTCCACCGCTTCCAATCCAAGAGAGAAACCAACTCTGCGAATCAACGTGCTTTGAATATGCGTATTTTACAAAACTATAATTTATATTAACGATTTATAAT
>JBIKUA010000092.1:0-3993 GCA_044347825.1 Candidatus Deianiraeaceae bacterium
TATTTTTATAACCCTCCAACATTCTCTCTGGAGTTAATTCAAGCTCTACTCTAGAAGGCTCCTCTCCAAAGTGAGAAAGCAAGAGTTTTATAGCATTTTTTTTATCCTCCATTTTATTACATCATATTAATAAAATAAGGCATCATTAATTGATTTAATAAGCCTGTTAAAACAAACGCTATAATAATTTGAAAAAACCTATGTACAGTTTTTATTACAGCGAATTTTAAGCTATCATCACTCCAATTTGCTATGGAAATTGCAATAGGAAGTAAAATTCCAAAGCATAATAAAGCACCATTTATTAAACCAAAATAAAAATTGAAAGGTGCAAAAATTACAACAGCTGTAAGAGAGATTAACAATGAAGATAAAAACTCTATCAATAAATTTTTTTTGATTTTTGGCTTATTTTCCAAAGTTTTTAAAATTGCATCTTTAAATAAAAATTTTGAATACCAAGCTATAGAAAAACCAAAAATAAATAATGCAACAATAAAAGCAACAAATAATAAAACGGCAAAAATCATAGTAAATATCTATAGTGGTAAATCTACCTACATCACTAAGGAAAAATTAATTATTTGTCAAGTATAAAAACTTCTTGAAAAATATTTTTTTCATTACATTATAGTTATAAATTAATCTATTTTAGTTTATTTATTATGATTGAAAAAATATTACTTCTTATCGTTATTGGAATGCTTGGTTTTATTACTTTTACCTTAAACAAAATGTCAAGCAAAGCTGTTGAATTACCTAAAATGGATGCTTCAACAAATATCAAATCCATTTTAGATACGGAAAACGCAATTTCCACTCAAAATAAACTTCCCAAAATTTGGCAAAACTTAAAAAATAGAGGTGCAAAAAAAATATTCTTAAGTTATGATAGCCTAGATTTTTCAACCGCACTTGAAGTTTCTAAACTACTAGAAAAAGACGATTCCTTAACTTCCGTTTATCTTGCACCTAGGGAGAGAGTAAATTTAAAAGCAGATGACGAAACAATGAATGCACTAAACTCAATGGAGGCTTTTATTGTTTTATTTGGTAAAAATTATCAGCAAAGCTCAATTGCAAATCAAGAATACGGCGTGGCTCTTTCAAAAAACACGCAAATTATTGTGCTTTCTCCATTTGAAATGACACCAGAAATCACAAAATATGGCTCTGATATAATGCAAATTACTCAGGAAAATCAAGAAACATTGCAGGATGATGTAATTAAAATGTTAAACAAGCAAACAGGGCAAAAAATAGAAACCATAAACTTAAAAATGGAAGAGAAAGATATTGATTTTCAATAAAATATGAAAAAAGTTGCAGTTATACTTTCTGGTTGCGGAGCTAGAGATGGGTCAGAAATTAGAGAATCCATCTGCCTTTTACTTTCTCTTTCGCAACTTAATGTGAAATATGAGTGTTTTTCTATAAACAAGCCTCAAGCTATTGTTTTTGACCACTATAATGATAAAGTTGCTCAAGGAGAAACTCGTAATATGCTTATAGAATCAGCTAGAATTGCAAGGGGCAAAGTAAAAGATATAAAAACATTAAATATGAACGATTTCGATGGCATCGCATTTGCAGGAGGGTATGGTGCTGGGCTTAATCTTTCAAATTTTGCAATCACTAATTCCACCAATTTTACCGTTGAGCCTGATGTAGAAAATGCAATTTTATCTTGTAAAAAAGCAGATAAACCTATGTACTTTCTTTGCATTTCCCCCGTTATAGTTGCAAAAGTTTTAGGAAATGTGAAGATAACTCTAGGTGGTAAAAACGAAGTATCACAAAAAATAAGCGAACTTGGCACAGAAATAGAAACGCAAACTCTAAATAAGCCAACTTTTGACGAGAAAAACAAAATTATCACAACCCCTTGTTATATGCTTGAAATCAATCTTGCAGAATTATATCAAGGTATATTTGAGGGTGCAAAAATATTTGCTTCAATTTTATGAATACAAGCCAAAATTACTTACCACTTTTTAAATTACTACCTAACACAATAACCTTGCTTGCTCTTTGCTCTGGTTTAACAGCTATAAAAATGGCTTTTTTAGGTCATTTTGAAAGGGCGGTGATTTTTGTTGTTATTGCAGCATTGTTAGATGTGCTTGACGGTAGATTTGCAAGAATGCTAAACGCACAAAGTAAGCTTGGTGCCAACCTTGATTCGCTTTGCGATTTTATCAATTTTGGCTTTGTGCCAGTTTTTATTATGTATTTATGGGGTTTTAAGGATGTTAGAATTCTCGGTTGGGGGGCTGTTTTAATTGCAACAGTTTGCACTTGTATTAGGCTTGCAAGATTTAATGTTGAGGAAGACGATAGAGGCGTAGATAAAGTAAAATCTTATTTTTTTTCTGGTATACCTTCTCCTGCAGGGGGTTTGTTAATTCTGGCACCTCTAACGCTTAATTTTGATGTATTAAACTCCCCAATAGTTTTGGAGCCAAGAATTTTAACTATTTACACGATTATTGTTGCACTTTTAATGGCAAGCACAATTCCTACAATTTCAACAAAGAAAATTAAAATCAAGCATTCAATGGTAACGCCTGTAATGGTGGGAATTGGCATATTTCTTGTTTTTGCATTTCTTTATGGATGGCTTGCTATGCTAGCATTATGCACTCTATATTTACTTTCCATACCATATTCTTGCATTAAATATAGAAAAATGCTTAAATCTGTGGAGAAAGAAAATTCTGTAATTTAACTTTTTCATTTCCGTCTACATCAAAATTATTAGGTAAAAGCCAATTTTCAAGAGCTTTTTTTATTTCTTCCCATTCATCTTTAATTACACTAAAAACAAGAGTATCTCTTATTGTTCCTTTTGTTTCCATATAATTTCTAAGACACCCCTCAAATGTAAAGCTAAAACTAAGAGCAGATTTTTTTGAAGCCTCATTTAATTTATTGCAACGCCATTCTGCTCTATTAAATTGCAAATCTTCAAAAGTATGCTTCAAGAGAAAATAAACCGCCTCTGTTCCTACCCTTGTTTTTTGCATACTTTTACCAAAAAAGCACATCCATTTTCAACTCTTTTATGTTCGTAGCAAATATCAAAAAGAGCAAATGAACCAACTGCTTTTCCATTTGCAATAATTGCAAAAAAACCTTTAAAATATGATTTTCGCACTCTTGTAAAAATTTAAAGAATTCTTATTTAGTTGCAAAACTGCCCATTGGAAGGTATGTCCAAATACTTTATATTTCCCTACTTTTTCCCATAGGTCATCTAGGTGTTTTAAAGCTACTAATGGTTCTAAATAGCAATATCTTCCTGTAAAAATCATAAATAAAAAATAATAATGAGATATATGTTTCTATTTTAAATGACTACAAATCAAATAATTTTATTAGGTTGTATTTTTCAACCTTTATTAAATTCTATATTGGCTTTTTTGCCTTACTCATATGGTTTTAAAAATTTTAGCAAATTTTCTTATTATGTTATATCAATTTAGTTTATGGAAGCAAAAAATTAAGTTGTTAAAACTTCATTTTTACGTAAAGATTAAGGTTTCTTCCCATCCCTGGAATGTATGAGGTTTGCTCTTGATACTCCACATTAAAGGCGTTTTGAAGGGAGGCTCCAATTAAAAACTCATAATTAGTAAGCTTTTTCGTGTAGTCTACATTAAAGTTCACAAGGCTATAACCTGCAGTTTCTTCGCATAACTTCGCATCACCACAATCTTTTGCACCATTTAAAATTTCTGATACAGTTGGTTGAGGTCTGTTTGGCATTCCAACAGGAATGAAGTTATTTGCAGTTATTAAATTACTATAACTCCTAAATTTATCCTTCTTTGTAGAACCTGCGGAAACGCTCTCTAGCCCAATTGAAATGCCATTTTCAAACTTCCTTTCAAGTTTCACTATAAGTTTTGATGAGGGAGTTTGGAGTATTTTGTTTCCGTTACCCTCTTCTGCTTTTAAGCTTGAAACTGCAACGGAAGCGAGGTATTTAGA
>JBIKUA010000006.1:0-12643 GCA_044347825.1 Candidatus Deianiraeaceae bacterium
TATATTTTGACCAACCATCCTCTCAAATTTCTCATCGCCCTCATAAAGTAAGGAAATTTTATCATTCACCTCAAATCCTTTAGATTTCCTTTCATTTTGCACAATTCTAACAAAATCTCTCGCCAAACCTTCCATCTCAAGTGCCTCCGTGATTTCAATATCAAGCACAACTAACAGCTCACTTCCTACACTTTCGTAATTTTCTCCGTCAAAACTTGGCACAAGCTTTAAAGTAAAATCCTCTGTATTTAGTATCTCTTGACCTGCCAAAATAGAGCCATTTGCAAGCTTTTTCCAAGTTCCTGTTTTAACCGCTTTTAGTATTTCTGGCATTTTTTTACCAAATTTCTTACCCACTTTATCAAAGGATATATCAAGTTTCATTTTTGTTTCAGTTGTAAAATTAGGGTTGAAGATAATTTTTTTCACATTCCCCTCGTCCATTATAAATTTTTTGAATTTTTCAAAAGTAAGGGCGTTTTCTCCTATTACGGTTAATTTAGATAAAGGCAAACGAGCCCTTAAGTTAAACTTTTTTCTCAAACTTAAAACCGCACTGCAAATTTCTCTCACGGTATCCATTTGCTTTACAAGCTCTTCTTCTGGGTCAAATATTTGTTTTGGGAAGTTTTCAAGATGAACTGATTTCATACATTTTTAAAAAAGAAATTTTTATTTGCAACATCTCCAATTGTAGTGGAATTTAAGTATAAAAGAAGATACGATGTCATATTTGCCCATAAATCATGGGAATTGCATTTAATTTCAGAAACTGTCTTGCAGGAAGCCTTGTTTTCCAAGGTGCATTTTGCAATTTCAACATTTTCTCCAACTGCGCGCAGTATTTCACTTAATTTTATATCTTCAGGAGAAGTTTCAAAAATGTATCCTCCCCCCGGCCCTTTAAGTGATTTTACAATGTTTGCTTTTTTAAGTAAAGAAAATAATTGCTCTAAGTAGTAGACGCTTAAATCTTGCCTTTCTGCAATATTTTTGATAGATACAACCTTACTTTTTTTACTTTCGTTGTACATATCAACAATTGCCATAATAGCATACCTTCCTCTTGTTGTTAAAAACATAAACCATTAATTCTATTAATGCTAATATAAAAATGATTATCAAAAAAAGCAAGTTAAATCATTTTAAATTATATCAAGTTATATTGATTTGTGTAAATTTTGATTTTCCAAAGCTTGGATAGTTTTTTAGATTGCAAAAATCAGTTTCTCATCTTCAACGCTTACAGCCTTTAATTTAACTATATCCCCTCTGTTAAATTTGTGTCCTTCTGGCAAAATTCCCATTGCAAAGTTTTCGCACCTTCCTAAATTTCCTGTTTCTATAAGCACAGAAAGCTCACTTCCAACCATTTTCTCAAGAAGCTTCTTAAGCTCTTTTTTGCCCTCCAAAATAAGCTCATTCGTCCTACGCTTTATTACAGAACGCTCAACCTGTGGCATTTTAAAAGCGGGCGTCCCTTCGTGAGGAGAGAAGGAAAAGATATGACAAAAGCTTATTCCTGCCTCCTCTATTAATCTTCTTGAATTTTCAAAATGCTCCTCCGTTTCAGTTGGAAAGCCCGCAATAATATCTGCCCCAAAAGCAATACCGCTTCTCAAACTTCTAGCTCTTGAAACAAACTCCAAAACATCCTCTCTAGAGTGGCGACGCTTCATTCTTTTTAAAATCAGGTTATCGCCCGACTGCAAACTAATGTGGAAATAGGGCATAAATCTAGGCTCATTTGCAATTAAATCGTAAATATCATCATCAACTTCTGCAACATCAATGGAAGAAAAACGAAGCCTTGATAAATCTGGCACTAGTTTAAGCAACCTTTTTGCCATTTTTCCTAAAGTTAATCCGCCTTCTATATCCTTCCCATAATCTGTAATATCAACCCCCGTAAGCACAACTTCCTTGTATCCATTTTCCACCAATGCCTGCACTTCACGAGCCAAAAGCCCAAAAGGAACGGAGCGGGAGTTTCCTCTTGCAAAGGGTATTATGCAAAAAGTGCAACGATGATTACAGCCATTTTGAATTTGCACAAATGCCCTTGTTTGATTTTCAAACTCAGAAACAACCTCCGCAAAATGCGTCTCTTTAACAGACATAATATCATTTACAAGCACCTTCTCGCTTGGCAAATCAAAACCTTTTCTTTCATTAAAAAATATTTTATCTTCAAGTCTGGTATGCTCCACAACTTCTTTTTTTGCCTCAAAAACACCTCCATTTTTTATTACTTCGTAAGGAGTGTCCGTTAGTTTTTCCTTATTTCCAAAAATGAGAGAAACCTCCTCCATATTAGCAAAAACCTCGGGGCGAATTTGCACGGCACATCCTGTTACTACAATTTTTGCATCTGGGTTATCCCGCTTTAATTTTCGTATCTTTTTTATGGCTTCTTTTTCCGCTTCTTTCGTAACAGAGCAGGTGTTTAAAATAAAAATATTCTCCCCTTCAAGCCCTGCTTTTTCCGCCTTTGTTTTTATAATCTCGCTTTCATATGCGTTTAAACGGCAACCAAATGTCAAAACTTCCGCCATCAAAAAAAAATCTACTTGCTAAAAAAAAATATATGTTTATTAATGTCTTGAAGAGTAAAAAAAAGCAAGTAAAATCATTATTATGAAAAATGAGTTAGTAAATGCAGGAAAGATTGCAAAAACAGCAAGAATTTTTTTAACTGATGAAGAAGTAGCAAAATATCAAGGGAACTTGGAGGTTGTAATTCCTTGGTTTCGTGAAATGTTAGAAACTGATATTCCAAACAACATTAAACCAATTTACAGCCTTACAACTGAAGAAGATGGTGAAAATTACTTTGAAGATGAGCCAAAAAAAACAGATACCCTAAACGAAGTTTTATTTAATGTGCCAGAAAAAAAGGAAAACCTTATCTTGGTTCCAAAAGTGATTTAAAAAATTAGTAAAAAATATGACAACTTCATCAAATTTAATAACAAAAGAAGGATTAAAGCGTTTAAATTTAGAACTTGAGAGATTAAAAAATGAAGAAAGACCAAAAGTAATAAGTGATATTGCAGAAGCTAGAAGCCACGGGGATTTAAAAGAAAACTCGGAGTATGTTTCTGCAAAAGAAAAGCAAGCTTATATAGAGGGAAGAATAAACGAGTTAGAGCAAATAATTGCAAATGCCGACCCATTCGACCCAGACTTAACTCCAAACAAAAATGAAATCCGCTTTGGGGCAAAATGCCTGCTTATTTCACAAGACGCAGGGGAGGAAAAATCAATTCAAATCGTCTCTCCCTTTGAAGCAGATTTAACAAAAGGTTTAATTGCAATAGATGCTCCCGTTGCAAAAGAACTTTTAGGTAAAAGCGTGGGAGATGTGGTAAAGCTTATGTCTAAAGGAAAAAAGGTGGATTTTGAAGTGAAGAAGATAGATTATGAAAGTTGATTAGGTGAGGAATTTTGGCGTATAAAATTGCTTAAAAATTCATTAACATTAGTTCTGTTAAACTCGCCTTTCAATTTAATTTCTTCAATCATATTACTAATTTCCGCTACCTTATAATGCAGAGCTAATGTTGGTTCGCAATACTCAAGATCTTCTCTTAAATTAGCAAGTGCCACCTTGTTTTCCTCTAATTGATTTTTAGCATCAAAATCTGCTAAGCTTGAGTCTTGATTTGTGTTTAGCAAAACTTTTAAATCCTTCATACACCTTTATGTAGAGGGATTTTTGTAATAGTAGATATGTGCTTTAGATAATCTTGCACATTTTTATCCCATTTTAAGCCGTAGACACACGAAAGTAAGCGTAAAACTGGAAACAGAATTATATCATCTTTTGTGAAATCACGGTTTTTTATAGAAGGCAATTTTTGTAAAAGTGGGGATAGTAGTTTTAAGTGATATTCCGCTTCTTCCTTGTATTCATTTGTTTTTGCAAGCATTTCTTCAAATGAAATTTTTGTAAAACCCTCTTTTTTTGATTTGAAGTAGTCTATTGCAGATTGCGTTTTAAATTCTGGTAAATCTTGCTGTATTACACGAGGAAAGGCAAGAAAATAAAGGTAATTTTTTGTATCCTCAAGCCAAGTTGATATGTTTTTGTTTGTGTCTTTAGATAAAAAACCACCAGCTTTTTTATCTATAAAATCAACTATATCAAGGCTTTCCACAATTATTTTACCATCTACCTCTAAAATTGGCACCTGCTTCTTACCAGTTAATTTTATTGGAGTTTCTTCATCATCATTTAACAAAACAACCTCCTCAAATGGAGTTTGTGTAAGATGCATAATCATTTTAACCCTTATACAAAAAGGGCAGTGTTCATAAATGTATAGTTTCATATTTTAATTATCTAATTTTTCTTTTAATATTTTACTTGCAAGAGCTGGGTTCACCATTCCTTTAGAAGCCTTCATAACTTCGCCCGTAAAAAAGCCAAAAAGCTTGACTTTACCAGATTTATACTCGGCAACTTTTTCTGCGTTTTTTTCCAGCACTTCTAAGATAATTTTTAAAATTGCACCTTCGTCGCTCACTTGAACAAACCCCTTTTCTTTAATTACTTCCCCCGCTTTTTTGCCTGTTTCAAACATCTCGGCAAAAACCTCTTTACCTTGCTTTCCTGAAATTTCCCCTTTTTTAATTGCAATTAAAAGTTCGGCAAAATCTCCTACTTTAACGCTTTCAAGCTCTCTTCCGCTTTCGTTTAATTTTGCAAAAAGCTCTCCCACAAGCCAATTAGCGGAAAGTTTAGCATCCTCAACTTTAAAGAGCAATTCTTCAAAATACTTAGATCTTGTAGCGTCTTCAGTTAAAAGACCAGCCTCGTGTTTTGCAAGCCCAAGTTCGGTAATATATCTCTTTTTTTTGATAAATGGAAGTTCAGGGAGGGATTTTCTTGCAGTTTCTATCATTTCATCTGTAATTTTAACAGGTTTTAAGTCTGGTTCGGGAATGTATCTATAATCGGAGGAATTTTCCTTGCTTCTCATAGATTTTGTAACTCCTGCATTTGCATCAAAAAGCCTTGTTTCACATTGTATTTGCCTGCCTTCTTCAATTTCTCTCACTTGCCTTTCTGCTTCATATTCAATTGCCTTTGCAACAAAACGGATTGAGTTGACATTTTTAACCTCACATCTAGTTCCAAAAACCTTGCTACCAACAGGCATGACGGAAATATTAATATCGCACCTCATTTCTCCTTTTTCCATATCCCCATTACAAGCATCAATTGCACGCAAAATTGCACGCAAATTTTTGATGTATTCCGTTGCTTCAAATGGGCTTTTTATGTCAGCTTCGGAGACAATTTCAAGTAATGTAACACCTGAACGGTTTAAGTCCACAACAGTTTTGTTTGGAATTAAGTCATGCACTAGCTTGCCTGCGTCTTGCTCTAAGTGGGCTCTTGCAACACGAATTGTTTTAAAAGAGCCGTCTTCAAGCTCAATTTCTACTCCTCCATTTTTGATTATTGGCTCGTAAAATTGAGTGATTTGATACCCCTGCGGAAGGTCTGGATAGAAGTAGTGCTTTCTATCAAATATGGAATGTTTGTTCACTTCTGCATTAAAAGCAAGCCCAACTTTAATTGCTTTTAGCACAGCTCCTTTATTTAAAATTGGCATTTTTCCAGGGCTGGCTATATCAAAAAGAGAGACATTTGAGTTTGCCTCCATTCCGCTTTCTGCCCTAGATGTAGAAAACAACTTGCTATCAATGTTTAATTGTGCGTGAATTTCTATTCCTATCACAACTTCATATTCTTTATTTGCTCCTGAAATTCTCATATTTTTAATGATTTGAGTGTTTGCAAAACTTCCTCTGCGTGTCCGTTAGCGGAAACATTCCTCCAAACTTTCGCAATATTACCTTTAGCATCAACAAGAAAGGTATCTCTTGAAATTCCTATATATTTTTTACCAAACATTGATTTTTCCTTTAAAACATCAAATTTGGTGCAGATTTCTCCTTCTTCATCCATAAGTAATGGGAAGTTAAGGCAGTATTTTTCTTTAAATTTAAGATGGGATTTAGTGCTATCACGGGAAACACCAAAAACAAGGCAGTTTTGTTTTTCAAAATCTGCTTTTAAGCGGTTGAAGTCGTTTGCTTCAATTGTGCAACCGGGGGTATCATCTTTTGGGTAGAAGTAAAGGACAAAATTTTTACCTTCTAAAGAGGCTAAAGAAACCTCACTCCCCGCTTCATCTTTTGTTTTGAAATTTGGGCATTTTTCATTTTCCGAGGTCATCTTTTCAAAAAATTAGTGTTTTGATTACTTAAAGTAAATTTTTTTTTTCTGCAAGCTTTTTTTACAATTTTAAATGGTAATTAAAACTATATTGAAACAACGCCTAATGTAAAATGCGTTTGCAAATGTCTGGCACTAATAAATTCAAAAAAAATAGAAGATGCTTTCTAAACCTTTTTGCTTACATAAGTTTTTATGTTTGTTTAGCCCTTCAGTGCCAATAAATAATATCTTATGAATATTTACGATGTTTTACTAAGCAAACAAAATGAGATTGAATCTTTTTTTGAAGATATTTATTTTTATGAAAATAATGCTTTAAAAGTAGAGGAAATCTTTCTTCAATTAAGGCACACTCTTATGGTTTTTACCTCAAAAAAGGAGAAGGTGTTTTACGATGCAATTTTGCTTAAAAATCCCATCTTAAACTATGAAATATCTGCTTTAAAAGCAGGGCATGAAAAAATAAGGGGATTTTTTTTAGAGCAACTCTCTACCATCTCTATAAATGAATTACAATGGAAAATTATTTTAAAAGAATTGGAGAGATTTATTTTAGGTTTTAATATGAATGATATTATTGAGGAAGCAAAAAGGATATTTTCCGATGAAGAGGCTGTATCACTTGGAATAAAATTTATGAAGATGTAATTTATTATACTTTATTAAATTTACCGAGGTTGGTATCTCTTTTAAAATCATCAAAAGTATAGGAAAAAATTAGTATATCCGTCATTTTATTTTTGAAGAATTTATACTTACGAAGCAAGCCTTCATACTTAAAACCGCACTTCAAAAGCAGGTTGTTTGAGGCGTCGTTTTCCTTCACCGTAGTTGCTTGCACTCTTGCAACTCCCATCTGCATAAAGGCAAATTTTAGCACTTCCCTAATGCTTGCAAGCATTATCCCTCTTCTTTGATAATCGGGGTGAATGTCGTAAGCTATTTCTATTCTAAAATTAAATCTATTCCAGTCGTGAAATCCGCAACCGCCAATTAGTTTGTTTGTTTCTTTTTCCGCAATTGCCCAATAAATTGTTTGCCTGCCTTTAAACGATTGTATAATGCTTTCAATTTCAAGAGAAGCGTCTTCATGGGTTTTGGGTATCATTGCATCGGGAATAAAGCGATTTATCTCGGGAATTGTGTATAAATCAAAATAATCTTTTACATCATCTTTTTTAAATTCACGCAATATAAATTTATCATTTATATCTAAAACAGGAAAGCTCTCAAAAAAATCCATATTAAAAAGACATTATCTCATCTACCTTTATTTTTGCTAAGCTTTCAAGTGTTTTAGTGCATTCGTCTGTGAGTTTTTGTATTTTTTCCTCCGATTTTTTAACAGCGTCTTCAGATAAAACCTTATCTCTTAAACCTTTTTTTAGTTCGTCGTTTTGGTCTCTTCTTATGTTTCTAACCGCTACTTTGGCGTCTTCAAGAGCCTTGTTTACAAGCCCAGATGTGGATTTACGCCTTTCTTCACTCATTGGAGGCATTACAACCCTTATAGAAGCACCTTCCATAACAACGGAAACCCCTAAATTAGCGGACTGTATAGCTTTTGAGACATTTCCTGCAAGAGATGCGTCGTGCACTCTCACCATCATCGTTTTTGAATCACTTATATTGATTGATGCAACTTGAGAGATTGGGGTTTCGCTTCCGTAAGCTTCTACACGAATTGCGTTAAAAATTGCAGGAGTAGCCTTTGTGCTAAGCCCTGAAATTGAATGTTTAAAATTTTCAATTGTTTTTGCAAATCTTTCTTGCGTTTCTTTTAAAATACTTTCAGTATTAGTCATAAACATTTTTAAAATATGTTAAAAATTAATATTATTTTTATTCTTTTTGCAAGCATTTTTTTTACGCTTGTTTCAAAAACTTCATATTCTCAAACATCAGGAGTTTTTAAATGCACAAAGCTTGGCAATGTTAATTTTCGTAATGGACCGGGTCTTAAATTTGCTGTTATTTATAAAGTTTTTAAGAGGGGATATCCATTAAAAGTTGTAGATACAATTGATACTTGGGTTGCAGTGGAAGATTTTAAAGGAGATAAAATTTGGGTTTCTTCCAGTAATTTAACAAGTAAGTGCGGTAAAATTGTAAGCGTGGAAAAGGCGGAAGTTTTTTTAAAACCAGATTTATCTTCTAGTGTTTTACTAACGCTTGAGGAAGGTTTTGTGTTGCAAGATATTACCTGCCATTACAGATGGTGTGAAGTGAAAGTTGAAGGCAAGCGGGGGTGGGTTTTACGCGAGAAGTTGTGGGGTTGAAAGCTAATAAGATTTAAGTAATCCATCAAGTTTAAGCAATCCGTTAGCGATGTTTGAATATGCTTTTTTAGTTTCCTCAAAAGCCATTTTATATTGTGGCATTTGTAAGTGTTGTTTAGTTCTTTTATCATTTTGCGTATTTAATACAACGGTTGGCACGCCACATCTCTCTGAGTCGCTTCTAAGCTGTGCTGTAAAATCGCAAAATTTTTCAATAATGAAAGGCTCGTTATTACTAAATGTTAATTGAAAATCATTTGCTGAAATTGCTCTTCCACCAAGGTACATCTCTTCTTGAAATTTTCTTACACTTAAATTGATATGCCTCATCCATTCATCAGCATGTTTGGCAAAAGCTTTAAGTTCTTTACCTCTCTTATATCTCTTTGCCATTTGCACCACAATTCCTAAAGATTTAAATCTTGTTTCAAATCCATATGGTTCGCTTTTTTCCAATCTTTTAGTCCAATTTATAGTGATGTTCTTTAGGTTATCTACAGCTTGTTTGGAAAAAAGTGTAGGAAAAACAGGCACGATTAAATAATCTGAGGAATGCACAAGTAAAGCATTAAGCGTTGAGCTTGCACTTGGGGAGGTATCTATTATCACATAATCATAATTTTTTGAAATATTTAAGAGTGCTTTTTGAAATTTTGCAGGTCTATCCTCATTTCCGTCAAAGTTATATAGTATGTTTTCAGCTTCTGTAATATCAACGCTAGAGGATAGTATATGAATATTATATTCTGATAATTCTTCAAATTGTATTTTGCCCTGCCTAACGCTTTCTTCAAATGCAAACTCCTTTTTATTTTTTATTCCTTCCATTTCTCTAGGTTTTATCGGTATAATATCATTTTCTTTTAAAAAGTCCGTAAAACTTTTGTATTTTAAAAGTATATCATTCCATTTTTCACCGTCATTTATTTTGTAATCTATCGCTGTGGAAAGCCCATGTATGCAGGCAGTAAGATTCATTTGAGAATCTGCATCTATTAACAATATGCTTAATTTTTTGTTATTTTTTGGATTTTTTCTACCACTTAATTCAAAAGCTAAATTATGAACAAAAGTTGTTTTACCAACTCCTCCTTTGTGGCTAAAAACTGATATAATCTTACCCATAAATATAAAATAATAAAACCTAAGATATCAATAATATATTAATTATCTATTTTATAAATAGCAAGCAATAAATAAAAAATATTATTATATTTAAAAAATATTTTTTTCACATTACCCCTTGATTTAAAATTTTTTTAAATTACCTATTATTTAAGAAAATAGGTTTATAAATATTTATGCAGTTTAACAAAAATCAGTTCTTTACTTGGCTTGTTGCAGGTTTCTTTGTGTTTTTTATCTACGAAAGGTTCTTTGAATTTACACCAGAGAGAAACGCGGGGCAAGTTTCTATTACAGAATTTACAAATTTAGTTGAAAATAAAGAGCTAACCTCCGCAATTGTCACCCCTGTTTCCGTAATTGGAGAAAAGGCAGACGGAACAAGGGTTCGCTCCACAATAACACTCTTTTATACAAATAATATAATAGAAAAGTTGATAAAAAATGATGTTAAAACAAATGTGGTATTAGATACAACAAGCAGAATGTCAAAATTTTTCTCGCTTATACTTTCTTGGCTTCCAACCTTGCTTTTAATAGGGGTATGGATATACTTTATGCGTAAAAGTAGTGGCGGAGGTTCGGGTAGCCCTAGCAAAATGTTTGGTTTTGGCAAAAGTAAGGCTAAAATGATAGCTCCAAACGAGATTAAAGTGAGAATGAAAGATGTTGCAGGAATAGACGAAAGCAAGGCAGAATTACAGGAAATTATTGACTTTTTAAAAGAGCCAAAAAGATATGTCCGCCTTGGAGCTAAAATTCCTAAAGGTTGTATGCTTTTTGGTAGCCCCGGAACGGGTAAAACCCTTCTTGCAAAAGCGATAGCAGGGGAGGCAGGAGTGCCGTTTTTTCACATATCAGGCTCTGATTTTGTTGAAATGTTCGTGGGTGTTGGTGCTTCTCGTGTGCGTGAAATGTTTGCAGAAGCAAAGAAAAACGCTCCTTGCATCTTATTTATAGATGAAATTGATGCAGTGGGGAGACAGCGTGGTTCAGGCGTTGGCGGAGGCAATGACGAAAGAGAGCAAACTCTTAACCAACTACTTGTTGAAATGGACGGATTTGAAGATAACTTAGGAGTTGTTGTGGTTGCAGCAACGAATAGACCTGATATTCTTGATAAAGCTCTAATGAGACCAGGGCGTTTTGATAGGCAAGTTTCCATTTCTAAACCTGATATTATCGGTAGAGAACAAATTCTTAAAGTTCATACAGAAAAAGTAAAGATAGGTCCTGATGTTAATTTAAAGGTGATAGCGAGAGGAACTCCCGGTTTTAGCGGTGCAGAGCTTGCAAACCTTGTAAATGAGGCAGCATTAATTGCAGGGCGTGGCAACAAGCATATTGTAACGATGGAAGATTTTGAGCTTGCAAAAGATAAAATCCTTCTTGGAATTGAGCGGAAAGGCGTGGTTATGAAGGAGGAGGAAAAGAAGCTAACGGCTTATCACGAAGGGGGGCATGCTATTTGCTCCATTCACTCCAAAGGTTCCGACCCTATCCATAAAGCAACTATTTTGCCTAGAGGTAGGGCTTTAGGGGTTGTTATGCGTTTTCCTCTTGAAGATAAATTCTCTATGACACGCGAAAATATGATGGCAGATTTAACAGTTGCGATGGGTGGGCGTGCGGCTGAAGAATTAGTGTTTGGGCATGATAAAGTAACAAGCGGTGCAATGAGCGACATCCGTCAAGTAACCGCACTTGCTTCTGCAATGGTAAAAGAATGGGGTATGAGCGATAAAGTAGGGCCTGTATATCACGGAAACGAGAATAATCCTTATATTAAAGAAATTTCTAGTGAAGAGTTAAACAAGGTTGTGGAAGGAGAAATTAAAAGGCTTGTAATTGAGGCACTTGAAAGGGCAAAGCAAATATTAACCAACAATAGAGAGCAACTTGAAGTTTTGGCAAAGGCACTTTTAAAATATGAAACATTAACAGGAGATGAGATTAAAAAAATACTAAATGGCGAAACTATAGAAAAAGATGTTTTATTTACTAAAGATGTATCGCAAAGTGAAGCTAATCAAGACTCTGAGCCAAAAAGTTCATTCAAATAATTTATGATTGATAACGCTAAAAAAGATTTCCTTAGGCAGAAAAAAAACAAAAGAGCTAAGGATTATTTGGTGAAAGCGTCAAGATGGATGTTAATTAACCTTATTCCAAAGCAAAAAGATGGCACTGTAGCGATATCTGATATAACAGGCATTGTTTCAATTGGTGCGTTCTATTTTGTAATACTATTATTTGCATTTCCAGTTGCTCTTCCACTTCCTTATCCACCCGGATTTCCTAGTATTTGTGGCATACCTATATTTTTGCTTTCTCTTCAAATGGCTATTAACAAGAAGGCTGTTATTCTGCCAAAATTTGTTAAAGATTACAGAGTGAAGATAGATTTAATTAAAACTATAATAAGTAAGTCTTTAAGAATTTTTAAAACACTCTCAAAAATTATAAAAGTTGGGAGAATGGAGTTTTTAACCAGCAATAAACTCACCCCAATTTATGGAATACTTTTTATTATTTTATCAATTTGCATTTTAATACCATTTCCAGGCACAAACTTTATTCCTGCTGTTGGCATTTTTTTGTGTTGTATCGGGCTTTTATTTAGAGATGGACTGCTAGCAATTATTGGCTCAATTATTGGAATTATTGGGGTTTTAATAGTGTATTTTTTAAGTGCTTATTTTGCTACATTATCGGGCAAGTTAATTAAGGCTATCTACACGAAATTTGCCTCCATAACATTTACGGAAACAATGATTGCTTTCATGGTAGGAGTTCTTGTTGGTATGATAGGAATGTTTTTAGTAACCCTTGTGGTAGAGCTTTCCTTTAAGAAATTAAATAAAAAATTTAAGAAATGATCCGCAATTTTGATAAAACAACCGTTATACTTTTTTTATCTTTATGTGGAATATGGGGCTTTACTTGGATTTCAGGGAAGTATCAAATTAATGCTGGAATATTACCT
>JBIKUA010000007.1:0-12608 GCA_044347825.1 Candidatus Deianiraeaceae bacterium
GGAAATATTTTATTTATGGCTTTTGATAATTTTAAAATTTTGCATGCACTTGGAAGTTATGTTAAACAACTTGGTATTTCAACTATATCAGTTGAAGAATTTATTAAAAATAACCCGAAATCTTGCAAAAGTATAGTGGAAGCTTTTGAAAGCAAATTCAACCCTTCTTCTCCAAAAGAGATGGTAATTAATCTTGAAAAAACAAATAATGAATTGCAAAATAAATTTGCACTTATTTTAAAAGAACTTGTTTCAAAATCCATAGTTAGAACAAACTATTTCCTAAATAAACCTTATATTTCATTCAAAGTTAGGCTTTCTAATTTTGACGAAAAAATTGCAGTTCTTCCAAAACCTCTTACATTTAGAGAGATATTCGTTTTTGCAGAAGAATTTGAAGCAATTCACTTAAGAAACGGTAAAATTGCTCGTGGTGGGCTTAGATGGAGTGATAGAAAAGATGATTTTAGAACTGAAGTTTTAGGTCTTGTTAAAACGCAAAATACTAAAAATTCCATTATTGTTCCTGTAGGTTCTAAAGGTGGATTTGTAATTAAAAAACAACCAGAAGGTCTTACAAAAGCTGAAAGTTTTGAGTATGGTAGAGAGTGCTATCGTAAATTTATTTCTGGTCTTCTTGATATTACAGATAATGTGATTAATGGAGAGGTTGCAACTCCCAAAAATGTTGTAATTTACGATAAGGAAGACCCTTACCTAGTTGTAGCAGCGGATAAAGGAACTGCAACATTTTCTGACACTGCAAACGAGATTTCTAAAGAGTATAAATTTTGGATGGGAGACGCATTTGCATCTGGAGGATCCAACGGTTATGACCACAAAAAAATGGCAATTACTTCTAGAGGGGCTTGGGTTTCCACTCAAAGGCACTTTCGTGAAATGGGAATTGATGTTAGCACTGAAGAATTCACAGTTGTAGGAATTGGTGATATGTCTGGTGATGTTTTTGGAAATGGTCTATTAAGGTCTAACAAAATTAAGCTAATTTCTGCATTTAACCATCTGCATATTTTTATTGACCCAAATCCAAATAGCGAAGTTTCTTTTAAGGAGAGAGAAAGGCTATTTAACCTACCTTCATCTACATGGGAAGATTACGACCTAACAAAAGCGTCTAAAGGTGCAAAAATCTTCAAAAGAAGTGATGTAAAATGCGAATTAACCCCTGAAATTAAAGGTCTTTTTGGCATAAAAGAGGATGCCTTAAAGCCAGAAGATTTGATTAAAACAATTCTAAAATCTAAATTTGATTTACTGTGGAATGGAGGAATTGGCACATATGTGAAAGCAGAATTTGAGAAAAATGAGCAAGTAGGAGATAAAGTAAATGATGTTTTAAGGATTAACGGAAAAGAGCTTGGTGCAAAAGTGGTTGCAGAAGGCGGAAACTTAGGATTTACACAATACGGAAGAGTGGAATATGAATTAAACGGTGGGCGTATTAATACTGATGCAGTAGATAATTCCGCAGGTGTAGATTGTTCCGACCATGAAGTAAATATTAAAATTCTTCTTAATGCCCTTGTTTCATCTGGTAAAATGACGCTTGAGGAAAGAAATATTTTAATTAAAAGCATGACTGACGAGGTTGCAACGCTTGTTCTTGAAGATAACTACAATCAAACGCAGGCTATTAGCTTAGAGATGTTAAACGATGAGGCAAAAATACTTTATTCAAAGTTTGTTGCATATCTTAGTAAAGAAGTAGGGCTTGATAGGGGAAACGAAAAACTACCAAGTGATGAAGAGGTTGCAAAAAGAGGTTTAACAAGACCAGAACTTTCAATTTTAATGGCTTATTCTAAAATGCTAAGTTATAAAAGTATTTTAAAAAGTGATATAATTGATGATAAATTTTGTGAAACCTTTTTAATTAATTACTTTCCAACTGCGATGAGAGAAAGATTCTTGCCAGAAATTTTATCTCACAAATTGAGAAACGAAATTATTGCAACTGTTTTAGCAAATAGATTTGTGAATCTTGGAGGAGTATTTTTAGGGTTTAAAATGATTGAAGCTCAAGATGTTAGCTTGTTAGATGTAATTAAAGCTTACTTCGCCATTTCAAGCTTACTAGGAACGGAAGAAATCTTTGATTTTGTGAAAGAATACGACTATAAAGCTCCAACATCTCAGCAATATTCTTACATTTTGCAAACGAAGCAGAATTATTTAATTCCTGCAATTGAAAAAATGCTTCAAACTAATGTGAATGGGGAAATATCTGATTTGATAAATTCCTTAAAATCGGATGTAGAAAAAATAGAGAAACCTTTGAATAATTTAATGATTTAATATCAAATAAAAGACTTCAACCTCCTATTTCTATGTGAGGTGATAGCAAATCTATGAGCTTCATCCCTCAAGTTTTGAAGGTAGTAAAGAAGGGGGCTTGTAAAATCAAGTTGAAACTCTCTATCCTTGTAAAAAAACCACTCTTTACCTGCATTTCTATCCCTTCCTTTCGCCATACAAATAAATGGAATATCAATTTCAAGCTCCTCAAACACCTCTTTTGCTGATGAATACTGCCCTTTTCCACCATCTATTATCACCAAATCTGGCTTTACAACGGCAAGCTTTTCATTCAAAAAGCGTCTTTTTAAAGTCTCCTTTAGCATCGCATAATCGTCCCCCCCTTTTGTATCTTCAAATTTCGCATTAAATTTGCGATACTCCGCAGGAATAAAGCCATCCCTCCCTGCAACAACCATTGCCCCAAGCATAAAACTCCCATTAATATGACTGTTATCGTAAATTTCCACACGATTTATCGGGCTTGAAAGCTCTAATAAATCCTGCAAATCTTCTAGATTTTTCTTAATTTTCGCCCTTATTCCAACCTTTTTCTCCAATTTTTCTTCCAAATTAGGAGATGCAAAATCTAAAAGTTCCTTAAAAATTCCCTTCTTAGGATTGATAATTTTGCACTTTAACGCCCTCCCTAAATCAGGCGAAACAGGCATATTTACTGCAATTACCGCAGGAGCCTCCGCCTCGCCATAGTACCGCATAAGAAAAAACTCCATCACCTCACCAAGGGTTAAACCTTCCGTTTTTGCAGGAAAAAAAACCCTAGCACCAAAGCTAAGCCCCGCTCGCACAATAAAAACCTCAATGCCAATTTGCCCTCCAATTTCCTTGATAATCACCCCATCCGCATTCTCCAATTTTTTAAAATCAATTTTGTCGCTTGCAAGCAAGACCTGAATTCCAAGCATCTGGTCCCGCAATTTTATCGCCCTTTCAAAATCCTCATTTGCGGAAGCCTCCTCCATTTTCTCCCGCAAGTCCTTCACAACGGCGGAAGTTTTACCAGAAAGAAATTGAGATGCAAGTTTAACATCCGCACCATACTCTACCCCCCCTATCAAACCCACGCAAGGAGCGTTGCATCGCTTGATTTGATACTCAAGACAGGGGCGTTTTGCGGTTTTAAACTTTTCATCTGAACAAGTGCGTATTTTAAAGGTTTTGCACACCGCATTAATCACGCTTTCCATAGCCGTTCTATCACCGAAAGGTCCGTAAAATTCGTCATTTCCCAAGGGCTTGCCCCTGTATGTAAAAATCGCAGGAAAAGAGTGGGATTTAGAAAGCACAATATAAGGCGTTGTTTTATCGTCCTTCAAAAGAATGTTGAATGGGGGTTGATGTTTTTTTATGAGCGAACTCTCAAGAATTAACGCCTCCTCCTCCGTTCTCACCACCTCATACTCCACGGCGAGAATGCTTAAAATCATAATGCGATTTTTTGCAGTTTGATCCTCCAACTTCGTATAATTTTTAAGTCGGTTATGCAAATTTTTTGCCTTTCCAATATACAAAATGCCATTTGCTCCAATCATTTTGTAGACGCCAGAAACTTTTGGAACGGTTTTTAAAACTTCTTTTACAACCTCAACGCCCTTCATTTTTGTTTAAAATTCTGCTTCTATCTTTAAAAGAAAAAATATAATTTGTCAACCTTAAGCGGTTAAAATTTAATGAAATAAGAACTTTCGATTTAAATACTTCATATTAATCAAATTATATATAAATATTACTAATATTTATATATAAAAAATATATAATAAAAATTATATAATAAAAATTACTTGACTTTTTATTGTTCAATATTTAATAATATTTTGAAACTATTTAATAAAAATATGAAAAAAGTTCTAATTACATTACTTTCTTTAGGTACACTTTCTGCAAATGCAGGTGGGTATGTTAACGGAGGTTTAGGTTTTGGCATGCACAAATCAGAAGACATAAAACCAAAAGGTTTAATGCTTACTCTTGGTGGTGGTTACAGTCACGACTTACAAAACAACATGTTTGTTGGTGGTGGGCTAGACTTAGGTATGTCTATGGCTAAGAAGAAATTTGATTCATATGACACTAAAGGTGAACTAAAACTTGGAATGTTTGCTGATGTTTACGCTATGTTTGGTTACAAAATGGATGATAAAATGTCTGCATATGCAAAACTTGGTTTTGGAATGCAAAAAGTAAAACTAAAAGAAACCGATACTATTACTGACTTCGAAGCAGATGTATCTGAAAACCTAAAAGGTCTTGTATTTGGTTTAGGTATGAACTACATGGTTGATGCAAAAGGTGCAGTTTACGCTGAACTTCTAATGAAAAACCAAAAGAAAGATGAACTGAAAGTAAAAACAATGCCTGCTCTAGTTGTAGGTTACAGATACTTCTTTTAATAGATTGTTATCTTAATTCTTAAACTAAACTTACCAGTTTTATCAAAAATTAGTAAGTTTAGTTATCTTCTTATTACAAAAAATTTCTTACTAAATTAAATCTTTTTCACAATAAAGCAATTGTTATAAAATTAGAAGAGTGTTTACATAACTTAAAAAATCACTTGCAAATAATTAAATATTGCCTTAACTTCTTAATACAAATAACAAATTATTTTACTTTTATGAAAAAGTTTCCAATTGCTTTGTGCCGTGGTGATGGCATAGGTCCTGAAATTATGGATGCAACTCTTAAAATTCTTGAAGCTGGTGGAGCTAGCCTTGAATATCACGAAGTTGTAATGGGAGAGAAGGTTTATCAAAGCGGAAATACAGCAGGTATAACCCCTGAAAGTATGGAAATTTTAAAAAAACACAGAGTATTTTTGAAAGCTCCAATCACAACTCCTCAAGGCGGAGGATTTAAGAGTATAAATGTAACAGTAAGAAAGGCGTTTAAACAATATGCAAATGTTCGTCCTGTTGTTTCTTACGCTCCTTTTGTGGAAAATCACTTTCCTAAAAACTTTGATGTTACAATCGTGCGTGAAAATGAAGAGGATTTATATGCAGGAATAGAATACCGTCAATCAGGGGGAATTTATCACGCTGTTAAGCTTTTATCCGAGGCAGGCACGAGAAGAATTGTTGAATATGCTTTTGAATATGCAGTAAAGAATAATCGTAAAAAGGTTACTTGCATGACAAAAGATAACATTATGAAAGTGACAGACGGGATGTTTCACCGTGTGTTTGATGAAATTGGGGCTAAATATCCACAAATTGAAAAAGAACACTACATTATTGATATAGGAACTGCAAGGCTTGCAAACGCTCCTTACAATTTTGATGTTGTAGTAACTCTTAACCTATATGGAGATATAATCTCTGATGTTGTAGCAGAAGTTTCAGGTTCTGTTGGGCTTGCAGGAAGTGGAAATATTGGCATGAAATACTCTATGTTTGAAGCAATACACGGTTCCGCACCAACAATGGCAGGGCAAAATAGGGCAAATCCAGCGGGTCTACTTAATGGTGCAATTATGATGTTAGCTCACATCGGTCAAGGAAGTGTTGCAACAAAAATTCACAATGCACTTTTATACACTCTAGAACAAGGAATTGTAACCCCTGATTTGGCAAAAACAGAAACTGCAAAACAAGGTAAAACAATTGTAGGAACTGATGGCTTTGCAGATGCAGTAATTAAAAACCTTGGTAAAATGCCAACAAAATTAAAGCCAGTATCCTATAAAGATTTTGAATTTTCAAATGAAGGTGGTGAAGATTATGATGAAATTAAGGACGCAAGCACTCACTTTGTGAATGCAAAAAAAGAAATTCTAGGAGCAGACTTTTTTGTTGCATTTAAAGGCTCTAATAAAGAGATAGGTCCTAAAGTTGAGGCTGTAAAAACTGATAAAATGTCTTTCAAGATGATGTCTTCTCGTGGGCTTACAGTGTGGCCTGAATCTTCTGGGTTATCATACTCAAATGACCAATGGAGATGCCGTTTTATGGGTTCTAACTTAACACCAAAAGATATTATTAATATGCTTTCTGCCTTAAATGATGCAGGTATTGAGGTTCTAAAGCACGAAACTCTTTGTAGTTTTGATGGCAAAAATGGCTTCTCTATGGGGCAAGCTGAGTAATTGTAAGAATTCTTATTTTTACTTAGCGTGCTTTGATAAACCTTATCATTTACTACCAAAGCTTTTAAATAATTCATCTTTAAGTATAACATCAAATTCTTCAAAAGATATATTAATTCCGAGGCTTTCAATTGAGCAAACGCCATATTCCTTAATTCCACAAGGTATTATTGTGTTAAAAAGAGATAAATCATTATTCACATTTATTGCAAATCCGTGCATTGTAACACCTCTTTTAAATCTTACACCTATGGCACAAATTTTTTCTTCCTTTCCGCCATTATTTACAACCCAAACACCCACTCTATCTTCTCTTATTTCTCCTTTTATTCCAATTCGTGCAAGAGAAGATATTATAGCCTCCTCTAAAGTTTTAACATACTTTTTAGGGTCAGGAACTCCGCCAGCTCTTTTTTTTAAATTTAAAAGTAAGTAACAAACTCTTTGATTTGGAGCGTGAAGAGTGTGCTTTCCGCCTCTATTTGTTTTGTATATTGGCAAATCATTTAAAATCACATCCTCCTCTTTTGCACTTGTGCCAGCAGTTAAAATTGCCTCATGCTCTAAAAACCAAATTAATTCATCCGCAATCCCATCAGCTATATCATTAGCTCTTTTTTCCATAAAATCAATCGCATCAGGATACGATATCAATGTTTTTGAAACTAAAAATTCCATTCTAAGTAATAATAGATTTACAAAATTAAATTAAATTACTAAAAAAATCAAATTTTTTTTAAATCCCTATTGCTAAATAAAAAAAATCATTAAAAATATAAAAAAACTGGTTATTTTTATGGAGTTTTTAGAATATTTTTTCGTGATGTATGTTTTTATGCTATCACCTGGCCCTTCAATGGCGTTGACATCTAGAAATGCTGCAAAATTTGGTGTTAAGGGTGTGCATTTTACTGTTCTTGGAATTGTCACTTCAATTACATTACTCACCTCTCTTTCTGTTCTTGGAATTGCCGCAATTATCAATCTCTACCCTAAAGCTTTTAAAGTTGCAAAATTGATAGGATCTTTATATATAATTTATCTGGGGGTAAAAATTTTTGTTGCTTCATTTAGTAAAAATGAAAGTGATTTAAACGCAAATGTTGCAAAAATATCCCCGCTCAAGCAGTATCTTACAGGTCTTTCCACCGATCTTGCAAATCCAATGAGTATAGTGGGCATAACATCAATGATATTAGGTTTTGTTAAGGCAAACGATACTGGATTAACAAAATTACTCTACTCTTTTTTTACTATACTTTCCGCTTTTGGATACCTTTACACATATTCATTCATTTTTGGAAACAACATCTCTCGTAAATTTATTTTACCAAGAATGAATATGTTTGAAAGAATTGCTGGACTTTTGATAGCACTTATAGGATGCGGTTTTTTAATTAACACAATAAAATTATGAAAAAAGCTATACTTTCTTTAGTTATACTAACTTCTTTATTTGTAATGGGAATTTTAGGATATAATAAATTATTTGGTTATAAAGTTGATTTTAAATTACCAGATAAAATTACAGAAAATCTACAAATAATATCAAAAAGTAGTAATATTGAAGGGTATGTTAAAGTTTTTGATTTAGGGGTGGAAAAATGTTCAATTATTGCTACTTTAACTGGTAAGACATCATTAGAAAGCTTCAAAGTAAAAGTCTTTTTTAAATCTAGCCCAATGCCAACTTCCGAAATTCACAAAAAAGAGGAGGGGCAAAGGCTTGAATGTCTTGAAAAAACCTTAAAAGTTGTGTTAAATATTTTTGAAAGTAAAAAAACAAAGCAAGAATTTATTAAATTTTCTAAAATTCTCTTTAAAGATTTTAAAGGTCAGGAGCAAATTCAAAAAAACTTTTTTAACAAAACGGTAAAATTACAAAATGAAAAAGGAGAACTTATTATTTTAATTAACTAGATATGAAAAAATATAGAACAATTTCTGATTTAAAAAACAAAATAATTGGTAAGACGGCAGTTATTAGAATTGACGCAAATGTGCCACTGGTAGAAGGAAAAATCACTGACGATACAAGGTTAAGGGAGGCTCTTCCTTCAATTAAATTCTTACTTGAGCAAGGAGTTTCAAGGCTTGTAATACTCTCTCATTTTGGTAGACCAAAAGCACAAGAGGAAGTATTTTCTCTCTCTCAAATTAAATCACATCTTGAAGCTTTAATAGGAAGAGATGTTATTTTTTGCAATGATTTTTCAAATATTCCAAGCTCAGGAGTTGTATTGTGTGAAAATTTAAGATACAACAAAGGTGAGGAAAAAGGAGATGAAGAATTTGCCAAAACACTAGCATCTTTAGGGGAACTTTATGTAAATGACGCATTTTCTTGCTCGCACAGAGCTCACGCCTCAATTAGCGTTGTGGCAAAATTCACAAAGGTTTACGCAGGTTTTTTAATGCTAAAGGAAATTGAAAGCATAGAAGCAATTTTAGGTGAAAAATCAGGCAAATCTCTTGCAATTGTTGGCGGAAGTAAGGTTTCTACAAAAATTACTTTACTTGAAAATTTAATAAATAAAATAGACTACATCTTTATTGCAGGTGGTATGGCAAACACATTTTTGCACGCTAAAGGCTTTAATATTGGAGCTTCTTTGTGTGAAAAAGATTTTAAAGATACAGCATTAAAAATTTTAGAAAAGGCAAAAAGTGTGGGATGTAAAATAATCTTGCCAAGCGATGTAATAGTATGTAAAAAAATTGAAAAATTTGCACCTTCTAAAATGATTAAAGTTTCAGAAGTTCAAGCTGATGACATAATAGTAGATGCTGGAAATTCCTCAGTAAACGAATTAACGCAGGTTCTTTCTTCTTGTCAGATGTTTTTATGGAATGGTCCTTTAGGGGTTTTTGAAGTGCCTCCATTTGGAGTTTCTACCTTTGCTTTTGCGAGAGAAGTGGCACTTGCAACAAGAGAAAATGGGTTAAAATCTATTATTGGGGGAGGGGATACAGCCTCTGCTGTTTTAGAATCTGGGTTTAAAGAAGAAATGACATATTCCTCAACTGCAGGAGGGGCATTTTTGGAGTGGCTTGAAGGAAAAGAGTTGCCGGGTGTAGGAGTTTGCCTTGATGTATGAGAGTTTTCAGGTCGGCATTTGTCATCACCTTCTTCTCTATAATTGCTAGACTTTTAGGTTTTGCAAGAGATGGGCTTATAGCAAAATACTCAGGTGTTGGTTTTATGTCTGATGTATTTTTTGCATCCTTCAAAATAACAAATTTTTTTAGAAAAATACTCGCCGAAGGCACATTTTTTGCGGCGTTTGTTCCATCTTTTAGTAAAATTTTAGAACAAAGAGGCAAGCTTGAACTTTCAATTTTTTCAAGCTCTGTTTTTACAATAATGTTTTATGTTATACTTGTAATAACCTTGATTTTTGAGGTTTTTATGGAGCAAATAACCGCTCTAACATCTCCGGGGTTTTTAAGCGATACAGCGAAATTTAATCTCACAGTTGAAGTATCCCGCATTTTATTTTGGTATTTTATGCTAATTGTTGGTTCCTCAATGTTATGCGGGCTTTTAAATAGCATAAAAAAATTCTCTTACTATGCAATTGTGCCAGTTTTTTTAAATGTTTCTTTAATTGTATTTATTTTATTTTTTCAAGAACACTTTAAAACCTTCGCACATACTCTTGCATATGGAGTTTTATTGGGGGGCGTTTTACAATTTTTAGTTGCCTATTTTGGGTGCGTTAAAGAAGGGTTTAAGATTAGAATTTACCTGCCTTCAAAAAAAATTTTTGACACAAATGTTGTAGCCACATTTAAAAAAATGTTCCCCGCTATGATAGCAGGAGGGCTTAGTCAAATTAACACACTTCTTGATTTAATTTTAGGTAGCCTTATTGTATCTGGTATTTCTTATCTCTACTTTGTGGATAGAATTTTTTACCTACCTACCGCTTCAATAGGCACGGCAATTGGAATTGTGGTTTTGCCCATGCTTTCTTCTGCAGTTGGTAAAAAAAGCATCAATGAAATTAGGGAAATTCAAACAGAAAGCCTAAATATAAGCTCTTTACTTGTTTTACCTGTTGCATTTTCTTTAATTTTTTGCTCAGATGTTTTTGTTTCTGTGGTGTTTGAAAGAGGAAATTTTACTTTTGAAAACACACAAATTGTAGCAAATTGCCTTAGAATTTTAGGGTTTGCATTACCGTTTGTTGTTTATATGAAGATATTTTCCTCCATATTTTTCTCACACGATAACACAAAAGCTCCGATGTATATAGCCTTATTTTGTGCTTTAATTAACGCTATCATTTCAATATCACTACTGAAACCCTTTGGAATTTATGGTATTATTATAGGTTCTGGAGTTTCTTACTTTGCGGATGCAGTTATTACATTTATTTTATTGAAGCGAAAAAGACTGATAGAGCTTGATTGGCTTAAGATTATATTTTTCAACCTTAAAATTCTACTATCTTCATTTATATTTGGCGTTTTTTGTTTTTATATTTTTACTTTAAATAAAAGCACCTCTTATTATGCTAATATTTTTGAGCATTCTTTGCTTACTAAATTTGCCTATTTAGGAATTGTGATAGGTGCTGGAATTTTAATTTACTCCATAATTTTATTATTATTTGGAGTAAGGCTGAAAAACATCACAAAGTAGCAATTTCAATTAAACGACGCTTTTTTAATTCTTCAAAATCTGCATCTGCGTGATAGGAAGACCTTGTTAATGGACTTGAAGATACAAGTAAAAACCCTCGTGAGTAAGCAACTTTTTTATAATATTCAAATTCACTTGGTTCAACAAAACGCTTTAATTGAGCATGCTTTTTGGTAGGTTGAAGATACTGCCCAATTGTTAAAAAATCTACACCAGCGGATCTAGCATCATCAATTACCTGCAGAACTTCCTCTTTTTCTTCTCCAAGACCCACCATAATTCCAGTTTTAGTAAAGATTGTTGGATTAATTTCTTTCACCTTTTCAAGTAATCTTAAAGAGTTATAATATCTCGCACCTGGGCGAATTCTTTGATAAAGCCTAGGCACTGTTTCTAAATTATGATTATATACATCAGGATAAGCGTTTGCAACTATATCAACAGCACCTTTTTTACCTCTAAAATCAGGTGTTAAGACTTCAATTGTTGTGCCACCATTCATTTTTTTAATTTCATCTATACATTTTGCAAATTGAGTTGCACCTCCATCTGGCAAATCGTCCCTATCAACGGATGTAATAACAATGTGCTTTGCTCCAAATTCTTTCACCATTTCTGCAACACGCCTCGGCTCCCCTTCATCAACTTGCATAGGCTTGCCAGTTTTAACATTGCAAAAAGCACAAGCACGGGTGCAAACGGAACCTAAAATCATTGTTGTAACATGTTTTTTTTGCCAACATTCACCAATATTTGGGCACGCCGCCTCTTCACAGACGGTAAATAGCCTTTTTTCTCTCACAATTTCACTTGTTTTTAAAAACTCTTCGGATGTAGGTGCTTTTACTCTTATCCAAGATGGTTTTTTTAAAGTTTCTTCTGTCATTTTTTTACAAATGATATATTTTATTATAATCAATATGACATATATGAAATAAAAGTTTTTAAGTCAAGTTTTATTACTTAAATCATTCTTGACACAAACCCAAAATTGTATTAAAATACTCTTATTGATTGTTATATTTTTGGATGAAAAAATTTATCACAGCTTTTCTTTTTACACTAAGTGTAGCTTTTGCGGAAACAGAAAGAGAAGAGAGGGTAAAAATATACACAAATGAAAACTCCATAATTAAAGTTCTTTTTAATATGGCAGAAATTGCAACTTTTGAAACAAAAATTCCCATAAATGTGGCAATTGAAGAAAGGGACATTATAACGCAAAAAATTTTAAATGGTGATAAAATTGATATTTTAATAACAGAAGATTACAGCTTACTTGAAGAATTACGAGATATTGGAGTATTGAATTTTTCTTTTGTAAGTGAAATTTTTTATGATAGACTAACTTTAGTGCCTCTTCAAACGAAGGATTTTGCACAACCTATAATTTTTTTTAAGACGCAAAAACGAGATAAAGATGTTTTTGATAACAATGCAAACAAACTACCTTCTGTTTTTATATCTGCTCCAAATTTATGCAGAAAAATAAACTCAGTTATAGAATTATATTCTAATTCATATGAAGGGGTTGTTGTA
>JBIKUA010000008.1:0-12541 GCA_044347825.1 Candidatus Deianiraeaceae bacterium
CCGAGAAAACACACCAAAACAACATAAAGTAGACCAAAAATCCCAAAACTATAGCTCGCTTTTTCCACATATTTTTCTTTATTTTTAATTATTATGTTTTATAATATGTTACATTAAAAAAATAAAAACTCAAGAAATAAATATGAAAATTGTAACAACAATCTTAACTTTAATATTATGTTTTAATATTAGTTTTGCTAATAAATCTTTTGATAAAATTATTCAAAAAGAGGAGGACAATCAAGATGTAAAGAAAATTAATGTCCAAAGAGGTTTAAGAGATAGAGATGTTGTTATTATAGGGCAATTTACTGTTAATGCATTTGAAAATTTGGTAATGGTAAATGAAATTAGAAAAGAAATAAAAGCTTTAATATTTGAAAAGCCTAACTTAATGCCAATTTTACAAGAAGAGGCAAGCGATATAGAGCTTCCTAGAATTATTACAGATTATGAAGCTTTAAAAGCTAAGGATGTTGCATATGTAATAAATGGTAGGCTAGATTTCACGGATGCGGAATTTACATTAAATCTTTTAATTTTTGATATTTTTAAAGGGGAGAAGGTTGCGGAGAGTGAGTTTAAATTTAAAAAAGAATATAAAGAGTTATTTGTAAAGCAAGTTACAACTCAAATTTATGAATTTTTAACTGGAGAATTTGGATTTTTTTACGGGAAATTACTTTATACGGCAACAAATCGCCCCGGAGTAAAGCCTTTTAAAAGGGTTATTATTTCCCATCGTGAGAATGATTTAATAGAAGCAACAGCATTTACAAATGGAATGGATATAACATTTAACCCCCGTTATTGCAGTAAAAATCAGGAAGTGGTGTTTGTCTCTCAACAACCTCGCAAAGGAGCAGAAATTTTTATTGCAAATAGAATAACGGGGCAAATACAAAAACTGCCTATTGATATTGTAAATGAAGGCTCTATCTTTTCCCCTTCTATATCAAATGACTGCAACAAAATTGCACTTTCTATATCTGGAAACGGTTCAACAAATATCTATATTTTTAATAGAGAAGATGCAACTCTACAAAAAATTACAACTACAAATAACGCCATCAACACAGCTCCAGAATTTTTTGATAATGATAGAAAGATAGTCTTTGTATCTGATAGAACGGGTAAGCCAAAAATTTGGACTATGACAACAGATGGGAAAAATCAAAAAATGATAACAAAGGGAGAGGGAGCGTATTATTCTCCTAGCGTTTCGCAGGATGGGTCAAAAATTGCTTTCATAAATGTTAAATCAGGCACATTTTCTTTAGGTAATATAAATACTGACGGCACAAATGAAGAAGTTTTATATTCAAGTTTTTTAATTGAAAATCCAACTTGGACTCCAATAGGAAAAACAATTTTATTTTCTATGAAAAAAAATAGAGATGACAAATCTCGCATTTATTACATATCATTAAACGGAAGGGAGCCAGAAGAGTTAGATGCATTAAAAGGAAATTTAGCAGAACCTAGATGGATAGATGAGTTTTAATTTTTATGCTAGCAATTGTAATTATAAAATCTCTAATCTGTTTTTTTCTAGGTGCAGTTTTTGGAAATATAGGAACAACATTATTTTTTAGAATACCGAGAAATATACCAATTAATGGCATTGAAAGGCCTCCAATGTGTTCTAGTTGTGGTATAAAACTAAAATATCCTTACTACGCTCCATTTTTTCAATTTATTTTAAAAGGTTTAAAATGTTTTAATTGCGGAGCTAAAATACCAATAATTTACACTTTTATAGAGCTTTTTGCGGGGTTATTTTGCGTTTTGTTTTTTTTATTTCACCCAATTGACGGCTACTATATAATTAAGTTTTTGGCTATTTTATCAATATTTTTATCTGTTTTGCTTTTTTATAAGGAAGGTAAATTTTACGATAAGTTAAACTGGATTATACTTTCTCTATCGCTTTTGAAGTTTGGATACGACTTTGCAGGGCAAGATTTACTTTCAATTCTTGTATTGACAAAGCTACTAAATGGATTGATTTTTGCGATGGTATTTTCTTTTATGTGTAAAAGTAAAATCATACAAGAAATTTGTTTTTTTCTTACCTTAAGTATATTTTTTACAAGTATAGAATTTATTATTGTGGGAGTAATCTCGACTATAATTTTACTTTTTTTGAAGCAAAAGAAGGGTTTTTTTCTTATCCCTTTTTTAGTTTTATCTTTAATTCCTGTTTTTTAAATACACCAAGATTCAATCTCTAGACTTCTTTCTTAAAAGCTTATAGGATATAAATTTTTATAGATGGGTGGAAAATTTACTATAATTTATGATGAATTTTAAAAACTTGACAAAAACTAGAAACGGTATTAAAAAAGTTAGATATACAAAAACTCCTACTGGATATGTTGATTTTTATTACTGTTATTTTTTCTATATTTGTTGCGGGAGCTGAGGTGGATATTGCAATTCCAAGCTTCCCAGAAATTAGAGCCTTTTTTGACATTAGTCCATTTATGGTGGAACTTGTTTTAGGAGTGAACTTACTTGCACACTGCATAGCCGCACTTTTTTGTGGTGGATTGGGGGATAAATATGGCAAAAAAAGAGTTATCAATTATGGTTTTATAATTTTTACCTTAGGTAGTTTAGTTTGCGCTACTGCAAATAATTTTGGTGTGCTACTTTTTGGTAGAATTTTGCAAGGGGTGGGAGTTGCTCCAGGAATGGTTCTTAGCTTTATAATAGCAATAGAGCAGTATGATAAAAACAAGCAGGAGAAGGTGATGGGTATGTTAAATGGATTTTCAACGCTTTCAATTTCAATAGCTCCAAGTCTCGGGAGTTATGTTAATTACTATTTTACTTGGCACGGTAATTTTTGGCTACTTTTTATTTTAGGATTACTTGCACTTATCTCCTTTCAATTATTTGTACCTGATGATAAAAAACACGAAGAGCATATTAAAATTAACATAAAGGATTATTTTATATTACTAAAAAATAAAATGGTATTTTTTTATGTTACAACTTTATGCCTGTGCATTGGTGCTTATTATACATTTGTTGGGCTTGCTCCAATACTTTATATTGAGGGGTTAGGGGTAAATTTAAAGCATTTTGGGCTTTATCAAGGCGCATTAACACTTACATTTGGTATTTTTAGCATTATGAGTGGTGCAGTAGTGGGAAAATTGGGCAAAAAAAATAGTGTAATTCTTAGCTTTTCATTTATACTTTCATTTGTAATAGTAAATGCAACTCTTGTTACTCTAAACATCAATAATCCACTTATTATTACATTAACTTTACTGTTACTTTCTGTTGGTTTTGTAATACCATGCAATATTATGTTTGTGTTAGCGTTAGAGATAATTCCAGAGGCTAAAGGAAGAGTTTCTGCTCTTATTTCAACAATAAAATGGATTTTTGCCATTATAGGAGTTCAGGGTGCAAGCTATTTTTATAAGAATAATTATTTTGCTATAGGTGTTTTTACTACATCAATGGTGCTAATAGCGATATTTATATTTATAAAGCTTTGGAAGATAGATGAAAAACTTAGAGCATCATATGGATTTGTTAAATAAATTTTAAAAATGCTTGATAAATATTTTTTTCCAATTTAGATTTAGTCTTGATAAAAGTTGATGACAACTTATTTTGTAAGACTAATGTTTTTATTTAGGATGGTAAGTTTTAAAAAAATTAAAACTAGATTAGCTTGTTTTATTGCTATATTTTGTATTTTTTTTCAGTTTGAGAATGCCGCTGGGGCATCTTGTTATCCCCCAGATCATGGTAGTTATGATTTAACAAATCATGGATTTGCAAATATTGTAGATGGTATAGTTGGGATAGTTTCAGACCTTTTACTTGGAAGAAGAAAAGGTTCTAACTTTACAAGCGTATTTACTGGAGTTGGAAATACTGGCAATAATGTTGATTTTGGAGATAGATACTGGAATGATGGCATGATTTATAAAATGTTCATGTCCGTAACTCAAAACCCTAGATTTCAAGTTATATTTTATCTCTGCGTTATCTTTTATGTTGCATACTTAGGTCTATCTTTTGCAATTGGAACGGCTGGAATTTCAACTAAAGATATTATTGGAAGATTTATTAAAATTGGAATTATAGTATTTTTTACAACTCCTGGTGGTTGGGAAGCTTATTTGGAACTAATAGTTAAAAATGTTACGGTAGCTTCTAGGTATTTTAATAGAGCTATCATTGCCTCTATGTATAACGTTCCTATTGAAAATATAAAAAATCCTTTTCAGCCAATTGATATGGTTTTTTCGATTGTTTTGCATAAGGTTACATGGATTAAAGTTAAAGCATTAATTTGGAGTGGAAATTTACTGTTTACAATTCTTTTATTAATGGTACTTCTTCTTGTAACATTGACCTGCTTTATAGTGCTTGCAAAGGTGGGTATTTTGTATACTACGACAATTGTTATTGCAACGGTCTTGTTATGTATAGGTCCAATATTTTTTGTTTGCCTTTTATTTGAACAAACAAAAGCTTATTTTTCTAAATGGATGCAAAATTTAATAGGTGTGTTTATGCAACAATATATGTTATTTTTAGGATTTTTCATATTTTGTCTAATTATAACAAATTTAATAAGAGGTTTATTTTATTTTGAAATATGTAAAGCACCTGTATTATCATTAGATCTTATGATAAAAACTCCTAAATTTATTCGTGATTTTGTAGATTTTATTATATCAATGATTAATGGAGTATTATGGATATTTGGTGGAAAAAAATTAAGCAACCCTTTAGGTGAATATATTATAAAAGAGAGCTTGGTAATACTTAGGGATTACAAGCCGATAGGTTCAACATTTGCTCTACCTGGAGATATTTTCACTGGAGGTGCTTTATTTGTTGTTACTATGATATTTGGGAAGTTTACTAATGCAGTAATGGATTTGGGTAAGGATATTTCAGGGGCAGATATAAGTGCTACAAAAATTGCTCCAAAATCTGCACTAGAATCTTTAGATAAGACTCAACAAGCTATCTCCGATGGTATGAGTAGTGCACTTTTGAAAACTGCAACTGTAGCACCTGCTGTTATTGGTGCGTCTCATTATCTTAACAAAAAGAGAGATAATTGGAAGTCGGAAGCGGAAAATCAAGAAGATAAGACATTTACTGGGGCATTAAAAAGATTTAAAGCTAGAAGATTGTTGGGTGCTACTAATGCTGTTGGTAAGGTTTCAGAAGGCGTTGAATTTTTATATCAATCTGAAGAAACAAATCAGAGAAATAACTTGGCTATTACCAACTCAAAAATGGTTAATCAATCAATGAAGAATGAAATTAAAAAATTGAAAGAGAGTGGAGTAATTTCGGACGAAAGCCAATTAACTCAGGAACATAAAGATTCAATAAAAAAGGTTGCTCAAGAAAATTTAATGAAAAATGGCAGAACGGGTATTATTGATAGCGTAACCAAAAGGGAGAAAACTTTTGCTGAATTGAGTGAGAATGAAAGGAAAGTTTTAATGAACGATGCATTTAATAGAAAAGTTTCTTCATATGGATTTCGTAGTGTTAAAAATGTTGCTGGAGTTACACCTATTGCGAGACATTTAACAAGTGGAACCTCAAAAGTTAGCGCAGAGACCGATGTAAACAATCTATTTAATAATATGACTCCAGAATCAAGGCGTCAAAAAAGATCCGAAGTGGCTAAGCTTGGAGAAAAAACTTTTGTCAAAGCTGTTAATAGTGCTGGAAATTTACGCTCTAGCATAACTGATAAAATATCCGATACTGCATCCAAAATCACTAAAAAAATAACTGACAAGCTAAATAACAATAAAGATGATACTAAAAAATGAAAATACTTTTAAACTGGAAGCAAAATGGTAATTTAAATCATATCTTAAATTTTAAAAATCAATGTTTATCAAATTCAAATGTAATACTTTTTACACCATCAATTTATTTTACATTTGCCTCAAGTAATAAATTTTTGATAGGTTCTCAAAATGTTAGTAGTTTTGAAAATGGTGCTTTTACAGGAGAAGTAGGTGCGGAAATGTTGGCAGAAATAGGTGTTAGATATTGCCTTGTTGGGCATTCTGAAAGAAGGCAGATTTTTAAAGAAACTGATGAAGACATTTCCCGTAAAATAAAAAATCTTAAAAAATTTGGTATAATTCCAGTTTTATGCATTGGTGAAACTTTAGAGGAGCGAATGGAAAAAACTTTTTTTCACAAACTTACAAATCAAATGAAAATTTTTGAAGATGGCTGTTGGGTTGCTTACGAACCTGTATGGTCAATTGGAACAGGATTAATACCAAAAAACGAAGAAATTTTTGAAATTACATCTTTTTTAAATAAAAATTATGGCGTTGAAACAATATACGGTGGTTCAGTTTCGGAGAAAAATGCAAAAACTATATCATCAATTCAATTTGTGGAAGGTCTCCTTATTGGAGGTGCAAGCCTTGATGTAAATAAAGTTAATCTAATAATTAATGATACTAATAGGAATTGACCCCAGTTTAAATTCAACAGGGTATGGAGTTATAAATGCACAAAATTCTCGCCTAGTTTATATTACATCGGGAGTTATAAAACATCAAAAGGACGACGACTTACCCCTCAAGCTTCTCAACATTTCAAATACATTAAAGGATGTTATTCTTGAATTTAACCCAGATTTTGCAGGAATGGAAGAAACTTTTGTTAATAATAATTTTCAAAGTTCTTTAAAACTAGGAATGACGAGAGGGGCAATTCTTTTAACTCTTGCAGAACTCAACATTCCTACATCTCAAATTTCTCCCAATTTAGCAAAGAAATGTGTAACAGGTCAAGGGAAGGCCTCTAAAGAACAGGTCTCTTTTATGATAAAGCAAATTTTAAGTAATATTCCTAAAGAAAAGGTGTTTAGTGGTGATGACGAAACTGATGCACTAGGAATTGCAATTGCCAGTTATTCAAGCTTACCTAAAATTAAATATCTCCAAATTTAACTTTTTCTTTACCATTTTCATCAAAATTAAGTGGCGAAAGCCAATTTTCAAAAGCTCTTTTCCTCAAACTCCATTCATCTTTTATAATGCTAAAAACAAGAGTATCTCTTATTTTGCCCTTTGTTTCCATATGGCTTCTAAGCATTCCTTCGTAAATAAAGCCAAATCTAAGTGCAGATTTTTCTGATGGTTTATTTAATTTATTGCAACGCCACTCCACTCTATTGCAACCTAAATCCTCAAATGAATATTTTAAAATTAGGTATATCGCCTCCGTTCCTATTCTTGTTTTTTGCATACTCTTGCCAAATGCAATTGCACCAATTTCAAGCCTCTTATGCTCTTTTGAAATATCCAGTTGAGATAGTATTCCAAGAGTTTTACCATTAGAAATAATTGAAAAATAAGTTCTAGAAGGGTGAGTTTCGCAAGATTTTAAAAAAGTTGTAAAATCTTCCTTATTTTTAAAGCTGTTAGTGAGTGTGTACTCCCAAATATCATCGTACTTGCCTATCTCTTCCCATAAATCTGCCTTGTGTTTGTGAGATTTTAAAGGTTCTAAGTGGCAATATCTACCATTTAAAATCATAAACTTTACATATACATTCCTCCATTTACGCTAAGCGTTTGACCTGTGATATAAGAAGACATATCACTAGCAAGAAACAGGCTGGCATCAGCAACTTCACCTCCACTACCTAACCTTCCACTAGGGATTTTAGAAAGAATTGCTTTTTTTTGCTCTTCGGTTAAAACATCAGTCATTGGGCTTGCAATAAAGCCGGGGGCAACACAATTTACTGTTATATTTCTACTTGCAACTTCGCTAGCAAGAGATTTTGCAAAGCCAATCATTCCAGCCTTAGAAGCGCAGTAATTTACTTGACCAGCATTTCCAGAAAGCCCAACAACAGAAGAGATAAGCACAATTTTACCATATCTTTGCTTCATCATTATTTTAACTGCATCTTTACTTAAAAGAAAGGCGGATTTAAGGTTAACATCTAAAACGCTATCCCAATCTTCCTCAGTCATTCTAAGAATTAGCCCATCTTTTGTAATTCCCGCATTTGCAACTAAAATATCAAGCCTTCCGCCTAGCATTTCAACACCTTCTTTTACTAAAGCTTCAATTTGAGATTTCTCGCCCAAATTACAAGATTTAATAAAAATTTCTGCATCTTTAAATTTTGTAAGGAGAGTATCCTTAAAAGCTTCTAATTTGCCCTGATTTGTGCCAGAAATAACAACTTTAGCCCCTGCTTCCAAGAACCTTTCTGTAATGCTAGCTCCAATGCCACCTGTAGCACCTGTAATAATAGCGGTTTTTCCTTTTAATGTAATCATATTGCGTCTTTAATTGTGTTAAGTTCTTTTATGGAAATATTCCCCTTAGAGCGGAAGTAAATAACCAAAATTGCAAGCCCTATTCCAACTTCGGCAGCTGCAACTCCAAGCACAAAAATTGCAAATAAATGCCCTGTAATATCCTGCAAAAAACTGGAAAATGCAACAAAATTAATATTTGAAGCAAGAAGCATAATTTCCGTGCTAATTAAAATACCAATAACGGATTTTCTATTAAAAAGCACGCCGTAAATACCAATGCAAAATAAAAGTGCAGAAAGGGTAACATAGTGCATTAAAGAAACTTCTAACATAATTCTAACCAAAATTCTTTAGCTTTAATTTAAACAAGAGAAAACCAAATATCAAGCAAATATTTAGATAATAAAAAAATAAATCTCTTATTGATGAATTTAGCATACTTTCACCTAATACCCCCGAGGAAACTATATATATAAAAATTAAAATAGTAGCTAAAATATGAGATAATTTTGTTTTACTTCTAGTAAAGTTAAAGAATTTTAAAATTGAAACAACAATTGCAAATGGTATTAAAATTGTAAAAAATGCCCACCCAAAACGCACTTTAAACTCCTTTATAAAATATTTTTCACCTTTTAACAATCTCTTCACTAATTCACTGCTAGAAATTACAGAAGCTTCACTGCCTTTATCGTCAAATAAATTTGAAATAAAAAATGAAATTTTATATTGCTCAAAATTTGAAATTAATGGAAAGTTGCTAAAATCTGTTTTGCGAGATACATATGTTTGCCCTGCATCAAAAAGTATTTTATTTCCATCAAATCCTATTTTTCCCTCATCTGCAACTACAACTGTTTTTGAATTAGGATTTCTTTCGTCAATTATCACAATTCCTTTTGCAATTTTGTCATTAGTTACATCATCAATAAAAATAAGGACATTTTTTTGACTAATAAACTCTTTTGGCTTAAGGATTGAGCTGGAAAGTTTTTGTGCAATCTCGTTATGTATAACATTCATTCTATTATAAGATGCTGGCACAATAATTGCCGATAGAAAGATATTTAAACAAAATAAAATTCCCGCTAAATAAAAAAAAGGTTTTACTAAGCCAAACTCATTTAAACCGCAATTATAAACTGCTACATGCTCATTTGCATGCACTAAACTATTATAAGTTAAAAAACTTGCTATAAAAAAAGTGAAAGGAGTTAAAATACTTAGCATTTTAGGTTGAATTAGCACTAAAATTTGAAGCAAGTCAATCATACTTCCGTTATTTTCAGTAATTAAGCTTGAATAATGAAATATCCTAGTTAAAAGCCCAAGAAACAAAAATACAAAAGTTGTTAATAGGAAATTTTTGAGTAAATTAATGAAGATGTATTTATCTATAAGCCTCATAATTCATCAAAATTAATGCCGAGGCTATTTGCTAATTTTTTTGCTTCTACCAATCTACCTATATCTAAAAGCTGTGCAAATAATAGCAGGTTTTTACCTATAGGTGCCGCAACCGCACTTCCAAATCCTCCATTTTCTACAATCACTCCTGCAGAAAAGCGTGAATTTTCAAAAGGGGCAAAAGCTCCAAAAATACCGTGAGGTCTTGTTGTTTCTGTGTATTCGTGCTTTTCTAAAAACTTAGAAACCACCTGTGCTGTGCCTGTTTTTCCGCAAAATTCAAGCCCTTTTTCTCTTATTCTAGAGTAGTATGAAGTTCCCCCTTCTGTATTTGTTGCATCAAAAAGAGCTGATTTTACAAATTTAATATGCTCAGGGTTAACATCTATTTTTTTAAATTCTGCCATTTTATTTGGAATAAATTGCATCGTTGGGTCAACCATCTTTCCTAAAGAGGCAATGCGAGCCATCATAACTGCAATTTGCAAGGCTGTCATTTTTACAAAGCCTTGACCGATAGCGAGATTAACGGTATCCCCCGGAAACCACATTTCTTTTAAATTTTCTCGCTTCCATTTATCATTTGGGTTAATTCCTTTATTTTGATTTTTAAATTCAAAATCTTCAAATACCTCACCTACCCCAAATTCTTTTGCCATTTTATGAAATTTAGAAACATCAAATTTAGTTCCTATGTTGTAAAAAGTCATATTACAAGAATGCTTTATAGCATCGTGTAAATCAAGTCTTCCATGCCCCGTTTTAAGCCAACATCTTCTTTGCATTCCGTAAATTGTTGTGCCTCCTGTGCAGGCAATTTTATCTTTAGGGTTCATCTTGCCTTCAAGTGCAACTAAAGCGGTGATTATCTTAAAAATAGAACCCGGAACATATGCGGACTGAATAGGTCTATTAAGAAGTGGTTTTTTAGGGTCATTTATTAGAGAATTCCATGTTTCGTTGTCAACTTTTTTAGAAAGTAAGTTTATATCAAATGATGGAGTTGAAAGCATCGTTAAAACTTCCCCTGTATTCACATCCATTAACACAACAGAAGCCTTTTGCCCTTTGCATAAATGGTATACAAAATTTTGCAATTTTGAAGAGAAGCTAAATTTAAAATCTTTACCATTTACAGGGGGTATCTGTGTTAAATCTGCAATTTTAAAACCAGATGCATTAACCTCAGAATATTGAACTCCCGCCTTTCCAATTAAATCGTTGTCGTATATCTTTTCTAACCCTTCTGCACCAATTTTTATATCTGGATGTAATATATACTTTCTCTTTTTTGCCTCCGAACTTGGAACTTGAATTACATAACCAAGTAAGTTAGATAATGCAAAGGAATTTGAATAAACTCTCGCACTTCCAACACCAACGGAAATATTTTTAAATAGATGTAAATTGAATTCTACATTTAAAATCTCCTTTCTAGTTAAGTATCTGTAAATTATAAATTCTTTTTGACCTTTGTTTCTGTTGTATTCAATCATTAAAGCTCTTCTACCTTCGTCTTTAAAGCCTAATACTCTTGCCAGTTTTTCTATTTCCCTAATATCATTTTTATAACCAGATTTCTTAAGTATAATGCGGTAATAATCTTTATTTTCAGCCACAGATTTACCATCTCTATCAAAAATCAAACCTCTTAATGGCGGAATAATGTTAGGCTTTATTCTATTGCCATCAGACCTATTTTTAAAATAATTATAATCCAAAACTTGAAATTTAAAAAGCCTTGCAATAATGATAAAAAAACCAACAATTTGCAAGCTGGATATAATGAAAACCCTCCTTGAAAAAATTTTAAAGCGAAAGGCATCAAAAGGCATTTTTAAACAAAATTAGAGGCGTAGGATTTTGGCTTTATATTTCTTTTAGAGCCTTCTTCTATGATATACTTAAAGCCATGCTTATTGCAAAACGCAATTGCATCTTCTTTGCTCTCAAACTTTAAATTCACTGTTTTTAAAGTATTTTTACCTCCTTGCCAATTCATTAAATTAAAGATGTATTGTTCATCTTCCTCCTTATAGTTGACAAATTTTACAAACCAAAGGGAAGATTTATAAGTGCCAGATTGCATAGCACTTTTTTGTGGTTGATATATCAAAACTTCTTGTGTTGTCATATGTTTTCTTTTTCAATAACTTGACTAGGTTTAATTGGTTTAAAATCGCTTGCATATCTTGTTACAAGCTTTCTAACTCTATATTGGTTTTGCACTGTTGTCAACTTGATTTTCAGTAGATTATTATCATTTATAATTTTTGCTATTTCATCTTCAAGCTTTTGGTTTTTTCGCTCAAGCTCGTTGTATCGTTGTTTTGCAAAAATAAAGAGACCTATCTGCAAAATTAACACTCCCAGCATTAACTTTTTTACAAAACGCAGACTTTTCATTTTAATTATAAATCATGCTATCTTGTTTATTACGCTCTTCATTATTATATTGCTCAATTTCATAGCTATAATCCCGTTTTTTAGGGCGTTTACTATTTTTTGGTTTGTACATATTTTCGTTAAATACGCATACAATTTCAGAGCCATTTCTTAAAGTAAATCGTGTTGAAACCTCCTCCACAATTAAATATTCTCCTACTATTCTAAAGTTCACAATAGATTCAAATCCGTTGGAATCTACTGCAAATATTGCTGGCATTTTTGCAGTTCGTGGAAATTCAAAATAAGTAAATTCACCATCATCAAAAATTTTAACAGGATACAAAGAATCTTCACCTGCAATTGTGTAATTAAAGTTATATTTCCAAGGGTTTTGGTCTACATCTGGCAAAATTGATTTAGCATATGTTCTTATAGTT
>JBIKUA010000093.1:0-3923 GCA_044347825.1 Candidatus Deianiraeaceae bacterium
TAAAGCCTCATTAATTAATAGAGATTGCTCTTTTGCATGCTCCTTTGCGAAGCCTGTTGCAGGAGAAGGTTTTGCGGGGCGTCCTATATATTCAACCTTTTTGCCTGTTGCTTCTTCAAGATAATCCCTTATAAAACTCCAAGCTCCCATGTTTTTTGGCTCTTCTTGCACCCAAACGAACTCTTTTGCGTTTTTAAATGCGGAAAGTTCAGCTTTTAATGCGGAAGTTGGGAATGGGTAGTATTGCTCAATTCTTATAATTGCAATATCCATATTTTGCCTTGCTTCTAGTAAATCGTAGTAGACCTTTCCGCTTGTAAATATAACCTTTTTAGCGGATTTTGCCTCGCTATCGGTTATTACAGGCTTGAAGCTTCCTTCGGTAAAATCTTTTAGCCCAGAAATCACCATTTTATGACGAAGTAGGGATTTAGGGGACATAACAATCATCGGCTTTCTAAAAGGCATTTTCATTTGCCTGCGAAGTGCGTGGAAGAGATTTGCAGGGGTTGTGAAGTTGCAAACAATAATGTTGTTTTCTGCTCCATATTGCAGGTATCTTTCTAATCTTGCGGAGCTGTGCTCTGGTCCTTGACCTTCAAAACCGTGAGGTAGTAAAGAGACAAGACCGCTCATTTTAAGCCATTTATCTTCTCCTGATGAGATGTATTGGTCGTAAATTGTTACTGCTCCATTTGCAAAATCTCCAAATTGAGCCTCCCAAATTGTTAACACATTAGGGTTTTGGATGGAATATCCGTATTCAAATCCAAGAACTGCAAACTCGGAAAGTAGTGAGTTGTAGACTTCAAATTTTTCTGCCTTTTCGGTGTTTAGGTTGTTTAGTGGCTCGTATCTTTCGTTTGTTTCTTGACTGTAATAAACCGAATGCCTGTGTGAGAATGTGCCTCTTTCGCAATCTTCACCAGAAAGCCTTACTGGATACCCTTCCAATTGAAGTGAGCCGTAAGCTAGTAGTTCTGCGGTTGCCCAGTCTATTTTATCACCTGAAAGGAGGGACATTTTTCTATCCTCAAGAAGTTTTTTAATTTTGGAGTTTATTGCAAAACCTTGAGGAATTCTGCTAATTGCACCCCCTACGATGTCAAATGCTTTTTCGCTTATTTTTGTGTCTTTGAAAGTGGTTAAATCGTCTGCATTTTCAAGCCTTTTAATGTGGCTCCACTTTCCTTCAAGCCAATCTGCTTTTGTTGGTTTGTATGTTTTTGCAACTTCGTATTCGCTATCTAAAATTGCCTTGATTTTTGCTCTAAAATCTGCCTCAAAGTTTGCATCAATCACGCTAGAACTTGCAAGCTGTTTTGCAAAAACTACTGCTGGAGTTTCAAGCAATTTGATTTTTTTATACATAACAGGCTGGGTGAACATTGGCTCATCTCCTTCGTTATGACCGTATTTACGATAACATACTATTTCTAAAACTACATCTTTGCCAAATTTTTGCCTATATTCTGTTGCAAGAATTGAGGCTTTTAGCACGCTTTCGGCGTCGTTTCCGTTGATGTGGATAATTGGGGCGTCAATCATTTTTGCAACATCGCTTGAGTATGTGCTACTTTTGGTATCTTTTTGAAGTGCGGTAAAGCCTACCTGATTGTTGATTATAATGTGAATTGTGCCTTTAACTGTGTAGCCTCTCAAGTTTGCCATAGCTAGGCATTCCGCTACAATTCCTTGCCCTGCCATTGCGGCATCCCCGTGTATCAAAATAGGCATTATAGAGTGCTTTTCTGCCTCGGGAAGTGCATCTTGTTTTGCCCTAACTCGCCCCATAACAACGGGGTTGACGGATTCAAGATGAGAAGGGTTTGGAGTTAATGAAAGCGTAAGCTTTTTGCCGTTTATTAGCGTCCTTTCTGTGTTTAAACCTAGGTGGTATTTAACATCGCCTGAACCGGGAACGCCCTCAGGAATGGAGCTAACTCCCATAAATTCGGAGAAAAGTGCGTGATAAGGCTTGCCAAGTGTGTGTGTTAAAACATTTAAACGCCCTCTGTGAGCCATTCCAAGCACGACATCTTTTACGCCGTTTTCTGTTGCGGTAAGGAATATTTGCTCTAGAGATGCTAAGGTTGCCTCTCCACCTTCGGCGGAAAACCTCTTAGCTCCGGGGAATTTTAGATGAAGTGCGTTTTCAAAACTTTCGGCTTTTATTAGGGTTTCAAGAGCGTGTTTTTTTGCTTCTTTGCTTATTGTGATTGGATTTTCAAGTTTTGTGTGAAGCCAGTTTCTCTCGTCTAAATTTTTGATGTGATGGAATTCTGCTCCGATATTTCCGCAATATGTTTGTTTGAAAAAAGAGATATGCTCTTTTATTTTTGCTTTAAATCCAAAAACTGAAACTTCTTTTTCTAAATCTTGAGGGGAAAAGCTTGATTCTAACTCGCTTCTATTGGGTTTTGGCATGAATTCTAGAGGGTCCAGATTTGAAAGTAAATGACCAAAACTGCGGTAATTTTGTGCTAATTCCTTCATTTGTGCTTCAAGGGAGTTTCCGCTTGTTAAACCTTCTTTTGATGCGATGGCAAGGGCTTCTTTCTTCTTTTTTTCTGCCTCCTTTTCTTTTGTTAAAATTTCATTAACCTCGCTTGTAGGAAGGGAGGAAAACTCATTTCTTTTGCCTATAACGGCGGATTTTTCTTGGTTTGCTTCCTCCATTAAGGCTTTATCATCATCGGATAATGCTTTAAAAAATTGCTCCCAAGATGTGTCAACAGAAGAAGGGTTTGCTTTGTACTTCCTATAAATTTCAGTGATATATGTAAAATTTGACCTAAAAAATTCAGCACCGATTTGCATTTTTTAAAAATAAATAAAATAAGTAAAGTTTAAAACTGTTTTTTTTAAAAATCAATCACTTTTTTCAAATTTTATGAAGAAAAATTAAAAATAAGACGCCGTGATAAAAAATAGACTTTTTTCTTGACTTAAAGCTTGTTATCTTGTATATTACTAAGTGAGAAAGTTATTATTTATGTGGAATTTTTTAAAAAAATTATTTAAAAATATCCTTGGCACTCTTGCATTTGGAGTTGGGCTCTTATTGCTACCTGTATCTTATTTATACGATAAAATTACTGGTAAATCTAAAGAGGAAGAGCCAAAAAAAGATAGACAAGTATCTATTGAGGTTGATGTTAGCAATCTTACCAAAACTGAAGAAGGTAGTAAAGTAAATATCTTTCCACAACTCCAATCAGAATCTAAATTAGGGTCTAAATCAGAGTCTAAATTAGAGTCTAAATTAGAGTATAAATTAGGGGTAAAGCCTTCAAATTCTTCATCATTAAATCTTAAAAATTAGAAAAATATGTTAGAAAAGTTTTTAAAAACTTCGCTCAAAACTTCGCTCAAAATAGGGGTAGCTTCGTTATTATTTGGGTTATTTTCTGGTTTAATGGTAGTTGGTGGCGGTTCTCCAATACTTGGCTTCTTGGGTGGAGGTTTGTTAGCTTTTGCAACATATAAAATTGGTAAAAAAGTGTTTGAATATATAACAAAAGATTCAAATCCGCATGATGATGTAAGTAATAGTAGGGGGCAGGCTCAAAACTTAAATCAGGCAATAGGGGTAGATTTGAAAAATCTTACTGAAGAAAATCTTACTGAAAAGCATAAATCAGTTCCGATTATAGAAATTATAAGTAATTCTCCATCATTTACGGATTTGCAGGGTTCTGGAAAAAATCAACAAAATGCAGGTAAGTATAAGCAACAAGCTGTAAAGGGCGGATAAAATTGTAATTCTCATACCCCAAATTTTAGGCTTTAAGGTGCATTCTGGAAGTGCGGAGTAGATTTGCCTTTTTAAATCTGTAATTGTTTCTGCCGTTTCAAGAGAGTTGCAGGTGTAGGTTATTAACCCTTCTTCCACTAAAATATTAAAAATTGCAACACAAAAA
>JBIKUA010000094.1:0-3901 GCA_044347825.1 Candidatus Deianiraeaceae bacterium
GATATAATTCTTTCTCTTGATACTTTAAAGCGTGAGGCTGAAGAGCAGAATAAGTCTTTTATTGAGCATTTAGCACATTTATTTGTTCATTCCGCATTGCACTTAATAGGATATAATCACGAAGAAGAGGGTGAGATGTATGAAATGGAAGCAATGGAGGACGAAATTTTAGCACAAAATTTTGATAAAAAATAATTTTTCAACTTTAAGTTGAAAAATATAAAAAAATAGTTGCTTAGGTTAAATTTTTATGATATGCTTTAAAAACAACTATTTAATTTTGTTATGAAAGCAACAGTAAAAACGCCAGTTAAAAAGGCCACATCAAAATCTACAACATCAAAACCTATTGCTAAAAAAAGCGTGGTTAAGAAAGTTGCAACTAAGGTGACGGCAAAAAAAACTCCTACTTCCAAACTTAAAACCACTATTGCAAAGAAAGTTTCCGATACTTCAAAAACTACAAAAAAAACGGTAAAAAAGCTATCTACAGCAAAAATGCCATCTGAAAAAAGAATGCAATGCATTTTGCGTGAAAATTAAAAATCATCAATCACGAAATAGCTTTAACTAATTTGATTTTATATATTCTATCTGCATCTTTTTAATTAATTTTTTAATTCTTAAAAATTAACTTCTTGACAATACAAAAAATTGAATTTAACAACTTAAAGTATAACTTTTAAGTTTATTATGATAAAAAAAATATTAGCGACCATTTTAATTGGCTCCACGCTTTCTGGCTGTGCAACAATATTTTATAAAACACCTCCTACATTTCAACAAGCACCAGTAGCTTGTGTATTAGATATTTTAGCACTTGCACCAGCTGCAGTTGATATGCTTTACGGATCATGTAGAATTGAAGGCTTAAATAGATAAACCTTCAATTAATGCTCATCCCATTCTATAGATGAAATATCAATTCCTTCTTTATACATCTCCCAAAGTGGAGAAATTTCACGCAGTCCTTCTATTTTAGATTTTATAAGATTAATTGCAAAATCAACTTCTTCTTCTTTTGTAAATCTTCCAAAGCCTATACGAATTGATGTGTGTGCTAAATCTTCCGTCACGCCCAAAGCACGAATAACATATGAAGGCTCAAGGCTCGCAGAAGTGCAGGCGGAACCTGAAGAAACCGCTATTTGATTAATTGCCATAATCATACTTTCACCTTCAATAAATGCAAAACTTGCATTGAAATTTCCTTTAAATCTATGTTCCTTGCTACCATTTAAAAAGATTTGCTCACCACCTTCAACAAGTGCTTTATGAAATTTGTTAAAAAAACCTTCTAATTTTTTGTTTTCCATTTCCATTTCCTCAAGAGCAATTTGCGAAGCAAGACCAAACCCCGCAACTAGCGGAGTTGCCAAAGTTCCACTTCTAAAGCCTCTTTCTTGCCCTCCTCCGTGAATAATTGGCAAAAGCCTCACTCTAGGCTTACGCCTTACATATAAAGCACCAATTCCTTTAGGTCCGTAAATTTTGTGGGCAGAAATTGTCATTAAATCAATGTTCATAGCTTCAACATCAAGAGGGATTTTTCCAAATCCTTGAGCGGCATCAGTGTGAAACAAAACGCCTTTTTCCCTTGTTATTTTGCCTATTTCTTTTAAGTCTTGAATAACCCCAATTTCGTTATTTACCGCCATTACAGAAACTAAAAGAGTATTTTCCGTTATAGCTTCTTTTAGTTTGTTTAAATCAAGGCGACCGTCCTTTTCTACTGGCAAAATAGTAAGCTTAGCTCCCTTACTTTCTAAATATTTACAAGTGTTTAAAACGCATTTATGCTCCGTTACAACCGTTATTAGATGATTTTTCTTTTCCCCATAAAATTGATAAGCTCCCATTATAGCTAGGTTGTTACTTTCTGTTCCTCCTGATGTAAAAATAACATCCTTCTCATCAGCATTTATAACTTTTGCAATTTGATTTCTTGCTGTTTCGCAAATTTCTTCTGCTTTCCACCCAAAAATATGGCTTCTAGAGTGAGGATTTCCAAAATCTTCAACCATTGTTTTTGCAACAATATCAATTACTCTAGGGTCAGTTGGAGTTGTGGATTGATAGTCAAAATAATAAGGCGTTTTCATATTTTTATTCTGCGTTTTTCTTTTGATAATCTGATATTGCGGCTCTAATTGCTTGCTCTGCAAGTAAAGAGCAGTGCCTTTTAACAGGGGGAAGCTTCAACTCTTTAGCTATATCTTCGTTTGTAATTTTTAAAGCCTCCTCAATTGTTTTGTTTTTTATCATTTCAGATGCTAAACTTGCACTTGCAATTGCAGCACCACAACCAAAAGTTTTAACTGAACTTTCCTCAATTTTTCCTTCACTATCTATTCTCAAACTCATTTTCATCACATCTCCACAAGCGGGAGCTCCAACAAGACCTGTGCCAACCTCCTTTAAGGCCTTATCGAATTTTTTTGCGTCCTCTAAAGGTTTTTTTGTAGTTATTGCGTTATTAAACCGTTCTTTTAACTGCTCCGAGTATGCCATATTTAGTAAAAATTTTACACATATTAGATATAAAAAAACAGATGGAGTTTGTCAACTATTTTTTGCATAATTATTATGAATAATCTCAAATATTGTCTTCGTAGATTATTTTTTATTATAAATCTAAATAATTTAAAACTTTTTTTACATTCCCTACGCCCGATATTGTAGAAAAAATGATACTTTCAGTCATCCACATATCTCTTTTTTTACACAATTTTGCACCTCTCAACATTTCTCCATTTGTAACGCCTGATGCACAAAAAATTGCATCTCCTTTCACAAGAGAATTGAGGGTTAAAATTTCATCTAGTTTTAAACCATAATTTAAAATTCTTTGTTTTTGCTCATCTGTTTCTGGCATTAGTTTTGCCATCATAAATCCTTTACAAGCCTTAATTGCAACTGCAGAAAGCACTCCCTCTGGAGCTCCACCCGAGCCAACATATAAATCTGCCCCGTTACCAAAGCTTGTTGTTGCAATTACCCCATAAATATCTCCATCAGGAATTAAGCTCACTTTAACCCCCAAACTTCTTGCCTCCTCCATCTCCGCAAAATGCCTTTCTCTATCAAGCATTATAACCGAAATATTCCTCATATCTTTTTTTTGATATTGAGCTAAATTTTTTAAATTCTCTTTAAGGCTTGCTTCAATATGCAAAACACCATCTTCCTTTACTCTTCCTGAAGCAAGTTTTTTCATATAGCAATCTGGGGCTTTTAAAAATCCGCCTTTATCACTTATTGCAATTGTAGTAATGGAATTAGGCATGTTTTTAGCACACAAATTTGTGCCCTCCAAAGGGTCAACCGCTATATCAAACAGCAATTCTCCCTCTCCAAATCTTTCACCTATAAAAAGCATTGGTGCTTCATCCATTTCACCTTCTCCAATAACTACCTCCATACCAAAACGAGAGTTTTGCAAAACTTCTCTCATTGCTTTTACAGCTAAATCATCAGCATCGTTTTTTCTTCCAGAGCCAACAAGTTCACTTGCTTTAATGGCACTAAATTCAGATGCCTCTAAAATAAGATTACTAACTTCTTGACAAATTAATTTTTTAGATAAACTCACAAAGTAAAATATTAGTTCAATATGAAATATGAATTAACGAGAAATGTAAAAAAAGCAATAAATGAATTTGAAGAAACACTAAAAATTTTTGCTAATCGTGAACAAGCAAGACAAGAAGAAATTAATGAGATTAAAAAAAAATTAGAAAATGCGATTTTACTTATTAAAGAAATGGAAGGTTGAACTTTTGCAATTTTTTTTGCCAAAGGTTTGCGTAATTTGTAAAGAAGAGGGGCGAGATGTTTGCCTTAAATGCCTTGCGGAATTTGTGCCTGCCTCCCCTTTTTTTATTGAAAAAGTTGAGGCGTT
>JBIKUA010000095.1:0-3853 GCA_044347825.1 Candidatus Deianiraeaceae bacterium
CAGAGAGTAGTATAACAGTTTTGTTATTATGCCTTTTAATCCTTTTTAAAACCTCCAATTTAAAAGACTTCACCGCCAAATAAATATTAATTGATTATTATATGGTTATATAATTAGGCACGCAAGTTTGTTTGTCAAGTTTTTTTATTTTGAGTGTAGATTTTTATATATACAAATTTTTAAAAAGTGCTTGCATTTTAATTTTGCCTCGTTTAATTATTTCAAAAAAAGTTCAACATATGGCAAACTTGAAGGAAACAAGAAACAGAATTAAGAGCATAAAATCTACACAAAAGATAACCAAAGCAATGAAGATGGTTGCAACAGCCAAACTTAAAAAAATAAGAGATTTACTAGCCTCGTTAAAAGAATATACAGAGGAGATTGAATATTTAATATCAAACACCATTTCTCGCTTAACAGACGAAGAAACTAAAATTTTTAGTAACAATCCATTAATTGTGCACAAGCCAAGAGGTCAAGAGTGTAATTTGTTGATATTAAATACTTCAAACAAAGGTTTATGCGGGGGCATTAACAACTACAACCTAAAAGCTTTAAAGGCTAGAGTTGAAGAGGCAAAACTAAGGCAAAACAAAATAATGATATATGCAATTGGGAAAAAAGGTTTTGACTATTGCGAAGCACATTATCCTGAGCTTTTATATAATAAATCTCCTGTTATTTTAGAAGAAAAATCAGGTTTTGAATTAGATAAAATAAAAGATGAAATCACAAATATAATATCAGAAAAGGGTATTTCTTCCTCCACGATAATTTTTACAAAATTTTTAAATACAACCACGCAAAAAACCGAAGAAATGCTATTAACCCCAATTCATTCCAGTAAAGCAACTTCTCGCCATAAAATTGATTATCACTTTGATGGTGAGAAAGCTGAAATTCTATCCAAACTATTACCAGAATTTATGCTTTGCAAAATACTCCTTTCCGTTTTTGAAAACGCAACAAGTGAGCAAAGTGCAAGGATGATAGCCATGGATAATGCAACCACAAACGCTGGTAAGGCAATTAAAAACCTAACATTAATTTACAACAGAATTAGGCAGGCAAACATTACCCGTGAAATTAGCGAAATTGTGGCAGGGGTGGAAAGCCTAAAACAAGTTTAAACTAACCTGTGGCACTTTTTATTGTTGCAACACCCATCGGCAACTTGCAAGATATAACTAAGAACGCTTTAAATACTTTATCTAATTCCAGCCTTATATTGTGCGAAAATACCCTAACTACAAGCAATTTACTTAAAAAATACGATATAATCGGCAAGCGAACTGTGAATTATACAGACTACACAGAAGAAGAGGAAATTATAAAACATCTTGAATTAGCACGCTCAAACACCGTTTCCCTAGTTTCCGAAGCAGGCACTCCCTGCATTTCCGACCCTGGATACAAAATTATAAAAATAGCTCATGAAATAGGTGTTAAAGTGCATCCTATTGCTGGTGCTTCAAGTTTAATATCTGCAATTTCTGCGTGCGGGCTTCCTTCTCATAATTTTGCTTTTCTTGGATTTTACACTAAAAATCACATTCAAAAAACCGCCCTACTTCTAAAAAATGGCTTCACTGTTGCTTTTTTTGTGCCAGCGAGAGATTTAGAGAGCGTGCTTGAAGCTCTTGAAATTCCATTTGCAAGCAGTAAAATTTGCGTAGCAAGAGAGTTGACAAAAATTTTTGAAGACATAAAAACTGGCTCTTTTGAGGAGCTTAAAAATTACTACACATCAAAAGAAAAACTAAAAGGTGAGGCAGTTTTAATTTTATCACCCGCAAATTTTCAACAAAAACTTGATTTAAACAACATTTTAGATGAAATTTTATCTAAAAAACCATTTTTGAAATCCCTAAAAGTAAAAGAATGTGCCGAAGTTTTAAAAGAATACGAAGAAGATCTAGCGGATTTCTCAAAAAAAGATGTCTATAATGCTCTTTTAAAAAAGTTAATTTCAAATTGAAGATTTTGCTTGACTATTGCATTTTAATACTTTACAAAAACTAAAACAATAATAGGGGTATAGCTCAATTGGTAGAGCGCCGGTCTCCAAAACCGAAGGTTGTGGGTTCGATTCCTACTGCCCCTGCCATTTTTTAATTTATGAAATTCGCATCAGACCTTTTAAACTATTTTGGAGGAGTGAAAAAAGAATTTAAGCATATTCGCTTTCTTTCTCGTAAAGAAGTTTATCAAATTTCGCTAACTGTAATTATTTGCGTTGTAATTTTTGGAGTGATTTTTTCAATTTTTGACTTAATCGTAAGCTCACTTATAAGATTTATCGTTGGTTTTTAATTAAATCTTTCTGCTTTTCCTCCGCAACCGTTCACATTTTTTACAAAATTGTGGTATCCTCTATCTATACTTTCAGCGTTTAAAATTATAGTTTCACCTTTTGCAATAACGCCCGCCATCGCAAGTGCGGCACAAGCTCTTAGGTCCGTTCCTTGAACGCTATCCCCTTTTAAGTTCACATTTCCGCCCTTAATACGAATTTTTCTTTTATTTATAAACTCAATTTCTGCACCCATCCTCACTAAATGTGATACATGCTTAAATCTATCTTCAAAAATATTTTCCGTAATTTCCGAGTATCCCGAAGCAAGAAGCATAAGCACGCTTAGTTGTGGCTGTAAATCCGTGGCAAAACCGGGGTAAGCGGAAGTTTCAACAACTATTGGCTTAAGTGTGCCATCTTTTAAAAAGCAGCGAACGCCTCCAAAAGGGTAGCCATCTAATAGTTCATCTTTAAATTCGATACCTACTTTTTCAAGAGTTTCCACGCCCCCTTTTAAATGCTTTTTGGATATATTTTTAAGCAAAATTTCGCCTCCCGTAGCACACGCCATCATACCATATGTCAAGGCCTCAATTCTATCAGGCATTATGGTGTACTCTCCGCCTTTCAATTCGTCAACTCCAACAATTGTTATTTCACGCTCACCTGTAAATTCTATTTTGGCTCCAATTTGGTTTAAAAATGCTACTAAATCCTCAATTTCAGGCTCAATAGCACAATTGCGAAGCACTGTTTTACCTTCCGCTAAAACACCTGCCATAATTAGGTTTTCCGTTGCCCCAACGGATACGCTAGCCATTTCAACTATAGCTCCTTTTAGGCGTTTTCCGTTAGTTGTCAACTCCAAATAATGCTCCGTCTCCAGTAGTTTTGCCCCTAATTTTTGCATTCCATCTAGGTGAAAGTCTATTTTTCTTTCCCCAATATCGCACCCCCCCGGTTTAAGAAGCTTCACATACCCATTTCTTGCAAGTGCAGGACCTATCAATAACACGGAGGTTCTAATTTTGCTTGCTTCCAAGCCAATTTCTCCTGTGAACTCCATTTTTTTAGTTTGCACCTCAATTGTTTTAGGGAGACGCCCATCTCCCAAGAGTGTTACTTCCATTCCTATATTTGTTAAAAGGGAAATTAGCGTTGTAACATCAGCTACAAACGGCACATTGCTTAATACAATTTTTTTACTTGAAAGACTAGATGCAATAATAATTGGCATAGAGGCGTTTTTACCTCCAGATATCAACACTTCTCCACTGATTTTCGTCCCACCTTTAATTCTAATTTTAACCATAACTCTATTTTTTAAAATGAAAAAAATTCACAATTTCAAGAAACCCTTCTTCGCTATTAAAGAACCTAAAATTTTGTTTTTGCAAGAAATTTTTGAAATCTTTTTTTGAATAAAAATTAATTATACTCTCGCCAAAGTATTTATAAGAACCCTCATCTCCCACAATAATCTTGCCCATTTTAGGGATAACTTTCAATAAATATTGCTTATAGATTTTATCAAAAAAGCCAATTTTTGAAACA
>JBIKUA010000096.1:0-3787 GCA_044347825.1 Candidatus Deianiraeaceae bacterium
CGGTGGTCGCCGTATCATTAGTTTCGTAGCCTGTTCTTGTATCTTTAACTAGTTTATAAGGGTGGAGAACATAGTTTCTAATTTGATTTCCCCAAGAAACATCATCTTTTTGAATGGAATCTTTATGTTCTCGCTTCTTTCTTTCCTCCATTTCGTAAAGTTTGGAATAAAGCATGTTCATAGCCTCTTCCTTGTTTTTAAACTGACTTCTACCATCTTGGCAAGCAACCACAATTCCAGTTGGAAGGTGAGTTATTCTAACCGCACTATCCGTTGTGTTAACGTGTTGCCCTCCCGCTCCCGAAGCACGATAGGTATCAATTTTTAAGTCCGATGGGTTAATTACGATGTTTGTTACATTTTCTACAAGTGGAGTTACAAGAAGGCTTGCAAAACTTGTTTGCCTCTTTCCTTGTGCGTTAAAAGGGGAAACTCTAACAAGACGATGAATTCCTGTTTCGTGCTTTAACCAGCCGTAGGCATTCTCCCCTTCTATTTTTAAAATGCAGTTTTTTATCCCTGCTTCTTCGCCTACAAGCCTGTTAATGACCTCAAGTTTAAACCCTTTACTTTCTGCCCATCTAATATAAATACGCTCTAAAATTTCTGCCCAGTCTTGGCTTTCCGTTCCTCCTGCTCCTGAATTTATTTCTACAAAAGCACCAAAAGTATCTGCCTCTTCCCTAAACATTGCCTCAACTTTTAATTTTGCAATTTTGGAATCTAAAATTTTTGTATCATTTGATATAGATTTGATATCTTCTACATCGCCATCTTCAGTCATTTCTAATAATGTTTCTAGGTCATCTCGCTCTGTTTTTACAGAATTGAAATTATCTAAAACTTTTGATATAGCTGATTTTTCTTTTAATATTTTAGGAGAGTAATCGCCTTCATTAATTTTTAGCTCAACTTCTGCAAGCCTTTCTCTCTTTTTTTCAATTTCTAAAAGTGAATAAATTAACTCAACTTCTTTTGATAGATTGTTTCTCAAGTGTGATTTTAATTCAAATTTCATAAATCTTTTTTTATTTCAAGCTTGAATAAAGGAAAAATCCTATCTTGTCAAGTGATGAATTTGTTTGTATGATGTAAAATTAAAACTTATTAAAAGCTAAAGCATAAAATACTTAATGCATAAAAAAATCCTTGAAACTTTGGCGTATTCATATTATATTTTTAAAAAGTGATATTTGTGATTTATGAAAAATTTTGATTTAGTAGTTATAGGTGCGGGGCCGGGTGGTTATGTTGCAGCTATTAGAGCTTCTCAACTAGGGCTTAAAACCGCAGTTATAGAAGCAAAACATTTAGGTGGAATATGTTTAAACTGGGGGTGCATTCCAACCAAAGCATTACTTAAATGTAGTGAAGTAAATTACACTTTATCTCATCTAGCAGATTACGGATTTTCTGCCGAGAATATTAAATTTGACTTTACAAAAATCATAGAACGCTCAAGAAATGTAGCAAACAAGCTTTCCGATGGAATTAAAATGCTCCTTAAAAAAAATAAAGTTGAGGTAATTAACGGTTTTGCAAAATTTACTTCCAAAAATGAGGTTATAGTTGACGAAAAGGATGTTGTTAAGGCTAAATATTTTATTGTTGCAACAGGAGCTAGAGCAAGAGTTTTAAGCGGTTTTGAACCAGATGGGGAAAGCGTGTGGACATACCGTGAAGCAATGGTTGCAAAAACCTTGCCAAAATCTCTAATTGTTGTAGGAAGTGGTGCAATTGGTTGCGAATTTGCAAACTTTTACGCAAACCTCGGCACTAAAGTTACAATTCTTGAAGGTGCTGATAGAATTCTTCCAGTTGAAGACGCTGAAATTAGTAAATTAGCTCATAAGTCTTTTGAAAAACAAGGTATTACAATTGAAACAGGGGTAAAACTTGAAAGTCTTTCCAAAACATCAAAATCTGTAAAAGTGAAATATAGTGGAAAGGAAATTGAGGCAGAAAAGCTGATTATGGCAGTTGGAGTTGTGCCCAATACGGAAGGTATAGGGCTTGAAAAGGCAGGCGTTATGCTAGATGATAAAAAACTTATAAAAATTGATGATTACTGCAAAACAACAACTGCAAATATTTTTGCAATTGGAGATGTTACTCAAGGACCTTGGCTTGCACATAAAGCCTCTCACGAAGGTATGATTTCAGCGGAAAAAATAGCTTCCCTTGAAGGTAAATATGATGGCAAAAAAGTGCATAAATTAAATCGTCTTAACATTCCAGGTTGCACTTACACCCGTCCGCAAATTGCATCCGTTGGTTTAACAGAAGCAAAAGCTCTAGAAATGGGTTATAAACTCAAAATCGGTCGCTTTTCTCCAGCAGGAAACGGCAAATCAATCGCATCAGGTGAAACGGAAGGCTTGGTTAAAACAATTTTTGATGAAAAAACGGGCGAATTGCTTGGAGTTCATATGATAGGTGCAGAAGTAACGGAGATGATTTCAACATTTTTAGTAGGCAAGCAGATGGAAGCTGTTGAGGACGATTTTATCTCAACAATATTCCCACATCCTTCACTTAGCGAGATGATGCATGAAGCAGTGCTTGATGCATTTGGTAGGGTAATTCATATGTAATTTAGCACACTTCTCAAAAGATTTAATGTTTCATATGAAGGTAGCCCTATAACTCCAGATACAGAACCAGAAATATGAAGAACAAACCCTTCAGCTCTGCCATTTATAGTGTATCCTCCCGCTTTTCCTATTCCCTCTCCAGTTTTTATAAAATCTTCTATTTCTTTAGGTGTCAATCGTTTAAATTTTACTCTCGTCTCCGCAGTTCTAAATTTCTGTTTTTCACCATTTGTAATGCAAACTGTAGTATAAATTCTGTGACTTCGGCCAGAAAGCATTTCCATAGCTTTTTTAACATCATCATCAGTTATACATTTATCAATAATTCTTCTACCAACGCAAACAACAGTATCTGCTGAAATTATAATATCATTGGGATAGTCTTGTGAAAGTTTTAAACCTTTTGCCTTTGCAAGACGCAAAGAAAGCATTTTTGGCATTTCCTTTTTTAATGGAGTTTCGTCTATATCTGGGCTTAAAATCAAATCTGGCCTTATTCCAAGTTTATTTAAAATATCAAGCCTCCCCTTTGAGGATGAACCAAGAATGAGCATAGAAAATAAAAAGTGGTGAGTACGGTGGGAATCGAACCCACGACAACATGATTAAAAGTCATGTGCTCTACCGACTGAGCTACGTACTCAAAAGAATTGTTTAATTTTTATGTAGTTAATTTTTAAAAAAGTCAAGTGTTTTTTCTTAATTTTGAAAAGAAAGTAAAAATCCTATTATTTGGCAATTTTTCTGGCACTGGGTCGTGCATATCCTTTTTGCTAAAAGGGTGGCAAGAAAGCAATCTTTTTAATGTTAGCAAGCTTCCGCAAATAAATCCATATCTTTTAATTGCCTCAAGTGAGTAGCTAGAGCAACTAGGTAAAAATCTACAAGATTTTGGCAATAATGGGCTAATGAAAAATTTATAGAAATAAATGAGTGTTTTTGCAATTATTTTAAACATAATTTTTAACTTTAATAAAGGTTTTTTTTGCTAAGTCAAGATATTTTAAAAAAATTGAGAATGCATATATATTTAAATAACTTGACTTTTTTAATCAAATATTGGATTTAGTATCTTATTGCCAATTTATAATTTGAATATGCTTTTATTTTCTTTAATACTTCCAATAATTTTGGCAGCATCCGAAATTGATATTATAATTCCTAGCTTTCCTGAGATACAAGGCATTTTTGGT
>JBIKUA010000098.1:0-3766 GCA_044347825.1 Candidatus Deianiraeaceae bacterium
CCTCCCGGCCCTCCGCCAATCACAACAACATCAAACATATCAAAAATAAACACTAATAGAGTTTTTCCTCTTTTTTATTAAATGTCAAGAAAAAATGTCAAGAAAATTATCAAAAAATCGTAAATAAACACCCTTCAACACCTATCTTTCCTAGAAATTTCCTAGATTAATTTTGCGTGCAGACGAAGGGGCTGTAGTGTATATACACCGCAAGGTGTATGCATCTACAGGCTCAAAGTCAAACCAAAATTAGCAGGAAAGAGCAGGAAAGATAATTCTCACAACTTTTTCACATCTTCAAGGAAGATAGGTAGCCAATCCGCTGGGTCATCTCCTACCCTTTCCCTTATTTTATCAAGCAGTAGAACGGTATCAACTCTACCAGAAAGCACATTAACAACATCCGTCATTCCTTTTAGATTTATTCTTGTTACAACCGCATTACTATCCTGCTTTAAAATAAAAAAACGAGAGGAAGGGTCGGTATTTTTTATTATTGCAAATTCACGGTCAGAAAGCATAAAAACCTTCTTATAAGTTTCCGTTGCTTTAAGGTTAGGGAGGAATATCTGCGTTGCAGTTTGCTGAACCAAAGTATCCGAAATTGAGCTTTTTGCAGCATCCTCAACAGACTGCGTAGCAAAAATAACCATCGCATTCTGCTTACGCATTACCTTTAACCAGTTTTTAATACGAGAGGCAAAAACAGGGTTATCAATCAAAGCCCACGCCTCATCTAGCACCACCATCGTGTTTGTTCCGTCAAGGGAAGCATTAATTCTGTGAAATAAATACAAAAGTGCAGGAGGAAGTGCCACTTGATCTTTTAAAATTTCCGCCATTTCAAAGCCAAAAACCCTAGAGGATTGAAAGTCTATCATATCCTGTGCATTATCAAAAAGCTTAGCTCTAGCACCCTCACCATGCCACTGTGCTAACCTTCCAGCTAGCGTTCCCGGCCCATCTATTCCAAAAAACGCCGCAACATTGCAAAGCCTTCTATCTTGTGCTGGAAGCCTATAATTCCCCTCTATAACCTGATTTACCGTAGTAATATCCTGAGCCGTCATAGTCTCTCCATTTGAAGTTAAAAGAACCTGAAACCACTCAAGCAAAAACGCCCTGTTATCATATGTATCAGGAAGCATAAGAGGGTTAAATCCCGTTGGCTGTGAAGCATCAATCGTTGTGTATTTTCCACCAATTGCACGAATAAATATCTCCGCACCTCGGTCTTTATCAAAAAAGAACATTTTGGGCTTAAATTTTTGAGCCTGCGCACATAAAAAGTTCATAAGAACCGTCTTACCTGCACCCGTCGGTCCTACAATCATCGTATGCCCCACATCCCTAACATGGAAATTAAAAAAATAAGGCGTGCCTGATGTTGTATTTAAAACCGTAACTGCATCTCCCCAGTGATTATCTTTTATTTTACCTTTCGGATAGTTGTGAAAGCTCGCAAAAGAGGCAAGATTTTGAGTGTTTATTGTAGATTTTCTTATCGCAGAATCGTAATTACCGGGAAGTTGAGCCCAAAACGCCCCCGGCATATTTATGCCCTCTCTCACGCTTTGAATTCCCATGTTAATAAATTCAACATTCACTTGAGAAACAACATCATCTAGCTCCTTCTTGCTATCCGCCACACACATCACAGTTAAATGGTGTAAGCCAAAAGCAAAAGTCCCTGCCATTGCCGCATCAAGTGCCTGACTAATTTCTGCAATTTGACTTACCGAAGGGTCTTCCGATTGTATCATTCTATTTTGTTGCAATTGCATCTTGTTAATTGCATTTGATTTATCAATAAAGCTAAAACTTTGAGACATAACAAACTCAAATCCAAGATGTAAGAAGTTATCAAACATTCCAGAATGAGTGGTGGGGCGATAATTTTTAAGGCTAATCATCGCTCCGTATCTCACCTCCCCTTTTGCATTTACAATTTCAATATGTTTCCTTGCAAAATAAAGCCTTGAATTTTGAATATATTTATCAATTCCATATGCAGGAACGAAATATCTCTGCTGATTTCCCGCATTTACAATAAAGCCTAAAAACTCAAGAATTTCCGAGTAAAAAGCACCATCTTTTTCATAAATCCCAAGCACTCGTGGATGGTAATTAGAAAGTGAATTTATAATTCTGTCCCTAAGCTCAACTATTTCAGAATAAGCATCAAACATCACGGCGTCATCAGATTGCCCCTCCTCAGACCTATCAAACTTCTTTGCTACCTTCTCAAAAAGCTCGTTTATAGCGTTGTTTTTACGAGTAATTACAATATAATGCTCGTTTACAAAGGTGTAATCGGGGGCGTGCCTTGTTCTCCATTGGTCATCCACTATTTTACAAAATGGGTCATCAAAATTACCACCGGGGTAAGCAGAGTGCTTTTTTCTAATTGTGTAAGTATTAATAACGAAATTTCCTCCTGCCATACCCTTAAACATATTGTTTCGGGTTTCTTTTCTTGCCTCTAAGTCTTCATCATCTGCAGTTTCAAACGAAAATCCATCAACTTTAATAAAAGTGATAAGCTCCCTATTTTTAGTTAAAATAGTATTGCTATTGAAGTGGCACCAATAAGGGATAAAAATAGAGGAGGAAACCTCATTTGCCCCAATTCCACGCCTCTTTGTAGAAGCCTTATTCCATTTAAAAAAGTTCTTCATTTAAAATAAAATGTTCTCATAAAAAAAGTATGAAGGCAAAAAACTAAAAATCAAGGGGGGGGAGAAAAAATGTGATAAATATATATAAAAATTCTCTTGACTAATAAATTCTTCCGCTTTTTCATAAAAATAAATGTTTTTTAGATATGATTAGATTTATTTTCCTACTTTTTACAGCTTTATTGACCTTAAATGCGTTTGCAAAACCTTCAAATTTATCTCTTGAAAGAGAAGAGGCATTTTTAGGTGCAAAAGTCTCGATTTATAAAGAAGTTCAGGGCTTAAAAGTGCATAGATTTATCACATCTTTTGTCTATTCTTATTTACTTGAAACAAAAAATAGCGTTGTAATTATAGATACCTTAACAGATTTAGAAGCAGGAAAAAAGTTGCTATCTTACGCTCAAAGCTTAAAAAAGCCTATTTACGGAGTTTTTATCACTCACACACATGGGGACCATATCGGTGGAATTGAAGCTTTTAAAGGATACGGCATTTATAGCTTTGAAGGGGTTTTAAATGAAATAAGAAAGAAGACAAAATCTACGCTAAAACTTGTTGAAATATCAGAAGATAAAGAGCTTGAAATTGGAGGAATAAAGTATATTCCAAAAAACATTAAAGAAGCTCACATTCAAAACCACTTAATCCTTTTAATGCCTGATATAGAGGGAATTATAGTAGGAGATTTGGCAATTGCAAACTTCAAAACTCACAGGCTTTTAATACGCAATTTTGACGCATTTATTGAAGGGCTCACTTTTTTAAAAAATCAAAAAGGTTATTCATTTTTATTAGGCGGGCATGGGGATGTAATTCCTTTTAGTAAGCTAAACGATAATATTAATTTTGTTAAAATAGCAAAAAAGTCCTACCTTAAAGCAAAAAATGTTGACGACTACTTTGCAATTATGAGTAAAAAATATCAAACAATAAAGCACTACGATAACCTTCAAAGAAGGTTTTTTGAAGAAAACGGCACTACATTTAAGCACAACGATTAGGTATTTTCATTATCTTAAATAATTTTCTAGATATGCAAAAATTCTCTTGACTAATAAATTTTGCAATTCAAAATAGGGTTATGA
>JBIKUA010000097.1:0-3766 GCA_044347825.1 Candidatus Deianiraeaceae bacterium
AATGTAACGCATGTTGAAAATAGGGTAAATCCAGTAGAAGATGCTGAAATTATCAATATGGAGCTTATAATGGCGGACTTAGAGCAGGCTTCTAACATTCGCGCAAAAAATGCTAAAAAGCTTACTAAAGAGGCGGACGCCGTTCTTTCCAAAATTCAATTAGAGCTTGGAAATGGCGTTCCTATAAGGAGAATAAACCTAAATGATGAAGAATTAGCGTTAATTAAGCCTTACAATTTTATTACATCTAAACCGATGATTTTTCTTGCTAATGTAGATGAAGAAAGCATAATTGCAGGAAATTCACTCTCCAACTCTTTAGCGGAATTTGCACAAAAAGAAGGGGCAAATTTTGGTGTTATATCTGTTAAGATTGAGTCCGAGATAGCTCAAATTGAAAGTGAAGAAGAAAAAGCTAATTTCCTTGAAATGATGGGGCTTACCGAGAGTGGTTTGAATAAAGTTTCACGCATGGGATTTGAAGCTTTAAACCTCATAACTTACTTTACGGTAGGCCCTAAAGAAGCTAGAGGGTGGACGGTAAAAAAAGGCACAAAAGCACCTGCAGGAGCAGGGGTTATCCATACTGATTTTGAAAAAGGATTTATCCGTGCAGAGGTTATTTCTTATAACGATTATATAACTTTAGAAGGTGAAGCGGGTGCAAAAGAAGCAGGTAAATTAAGAGCTGAAGGTAAGGAATATGTAATAGAAGATGGAGATATAATCCACTTTAGATTTAATGTTTAAAAATGCCATACTCTTCAAATGATTTTTTGGAATGTGTTAGAGAAAAACTTTCCTCTAGAGGTAAAATTACTTTTAAAAAGCTTTTTGGAGAAATTGGTGTTTATGCTGATGGTAAAATTATAGCAATAGCCTCGGAAAATGAGCTTTACATTAAAGAGAATGATTTTGAAGTTAAAGGTGAGTATTTCCCTTATATGCAAGGAGATGAGAGGAAATATCTTAAATATCGCAAGGTGGATTTAGATGAGATTTAAACTATTTTAGTGGTGCCGGATGTCAGAGTCGAACTGACGACCTATCGCTTACAAGGCGATTGCTCTACCACTAAGCTAATCCGGCGTTTGATTTCCTATATTTAAAAACAAAAATTTCAATTTGTCAAGCAAAAAAATTGGAGTTGCTGGATGTTATAGTAAAAGTATAGATATGCTTCGCATATCTTTTCTACTTGTAAACATAGAAAAGATATTATCTATAATTCTTTAGCAAGTCCGTTACTGGGAACGGCATTATCAAAAAACAATAGATAAAGCTAATTCTAAATTATAAAGATGATAGAGCGTTAGCTCGTGCCTCTCTTTTGATTTAGAATAACGCTTTGTTCTTCTGTTTAATCTTGCTATGGTTTCTCTTAAACTTGAATTCTTTGCTTCAACAAGACAAGTTTTTGATTTACTTACGATACGGTTTTATGCTTTGAAATAACATTTGTATAAGAATAATTTCCATCAGTATAAATAATAAGAGGAGTGCAAACATTATAAACATTTTTCCATCACTTCTTGCAATCTTCTCTTGTTCCTCCTCCTAGATGAAATGCAATTACTTTGCCGACCTTCGGTTCTACCAACTGCAAGCCATATTCTTGTATGAGGCTTATCATACTCTCCTGTTTCTTTATTCTTTCTTGGTTTTTTCCACATATGTAAATAATTCATCCATTTCTATAACTTCTATATAATCACTCTTTCGAGCTTCTTGCCTCTTTATATCTTTATTAACTTTTATCCAATAAGCTACAAGCTGAAAAGGTAGTTTTTCAATATCTCCTATAGCTCTTATTCCAACTCCTCTAAATCAAATTCCTTCTGTTAAATTGCCATTGCTTTAAGTTGTTATTTCTTTTATAAATTGATAATTACATTACTTACACTTACACCTCTTTATTTAATAAAACAAATCCTGATTCAAATATTCCTTCACATTTGTATTTAGGGTAAATTTTTAAAATAGAATAAAAATTATTTTATGAATTATTAAGTTAACATTAATATCTGTCAATTTCATATAAGGTTGGTGGAGGTTAACGGACTCGAACCGTTGACCCTCTGCTTGCAAAGCAGATGCTCTACCAACTGAGCTAAACCCCCAAACAAGAGATAAGAATATTATAACAGTATATTTTTTACTTTGTCAAGCTTTTTTTAATTTTTTCCGCAGGACTTATTCTAAACTATACTTAAAGCCATTTCTTTATTCAACAACATCAGCACGCTAAGTCTTAACATTTCTTGCAATTTATTGTAACATAAAGTTTTTCTCTTTAATCTAGCTAAGTAATGCCTTAATCTGTAATTAAAGGATTCAACTAAAGTTATATGTTTATCTGTAAATTTATAATAAAAATAAGAAGGATTTCCATCTGTATACAAGTATCTTATTTTATACTTCGCTTTCAATCTACCACTTTACACATTTAATTATAAAGAAAAGAATTAATGTAGTATATAAGCTAAACTAATTGTTTTAATTTTATCATTAATCCAAAACATCAAAACTGTTAACTTTAATATTTTTAAACTTTTACTTATTCTACTAAATAACTTTCTTTCTAATGTAATGTTTATTTGATATTTTAACAGAAGAATATACTTTTCTTACCTCCACTCCATCCAAATAATCTTCAATATCGTCTAAAGCATATTTTCTTTTATCGTCAGTAAATGTTTTATTCTAATCTTTGTATAAAAATCTATTTTTACTTCCATTATTACCATTTTTAATCAAATTAATATAAAAATAGTTAGAATTTTTTATGCAAATATTAGAAAGCATCCAGAATTAGGTTCAATTTTTAATAATGTGATTCATAATTGACTAGAATAATATAGATAATGATAGGGAATTTGTTGGACGCCATCCTACATTTCATTATGGCACTTCCACCATTTGATACTAATTTATTTGAAGAATGGTTAAGACTTTTTTACGAAACAGCGGATGAAAATTATATACCTGAAATTGCGATGATTTACAAAGAAAAAAGTAGAACCATAACAGTAAATTTGAGAAGAATTGTTGAGTTAAAAGGATTTGATTAATTTTATTATCAAATCTATGTAATTTATCTAAAAAAAAGAATTGATTTTTGATAATTCTTTTACTCTTTCATCATTTTTATTTAAACTCCAAATAGAGTGAGAAAGTGCAACCAAATCTGCCCCATCTTTAACTAACGCTTGACTGTTTGTTGCACTTAAGCCACCTATAACACAAATTGCAACACTACTCTTTTTTTTAAATCGTTTTATAATGGAAGGCTCGCATATTATAGCATTTGGCTTAGTTTTACTTTCAAAAAAAGCACCAAAAGAAACATAATTAGCTCCAGAATTTGCCATTTCAAATGCACGGTCTAAATCGTTATAACAACTAACACCTATTATTCCTTGAAATTTACGCCTAACATCATTAATTACTCCGTCAAATTTCCCTATATGCAAAGCGTCAGCTCCATATGTAGCACCTAGAATTGCATCATCATTTATAACAAAATTTGTGTTAAATTTAATACATATTGGCTTAAGAACGTTTATCGCTTCAACAATTTCGGCGTTTTCTACATTTTTTAACCGAAGTTGAAAAAATGGCACAAAAACTCTTTTGAGTATAAATTTTAAATCTTTAGCAAATTCATTTATGTTCTCAATTTTTTCTGGTGAAATTAAATATACCCCTCTAGTAATCTTATATCCTAAATCCATAAAATTCATTCCATTTTTTTGTTGAACTAAAA
>JBIKUA010000099.1:0-3732 GCA_044347825.1 Candidatus Deianiraeaceae bacterium
GAATTTATCTAAAAACTTTATATGCTCCGCTCTTATCTTCTCAACTTTTCCTGAAGGAACTATGTACTTTAAATTTATAACAAACATATCATTTTTTATTAAACAATCCTAAAAATATAAACAATGCCAAGGTAAAACCTATGCCTACAAAAATCTGTCCTGCAAAGTTGTTCTTGGTTGCAAGCAAAGTAAGGGACGCAATAATTGGTGCAGAGCCTTGAAAGAATACAAAGTAAAGGGTGGAAACACTTGCAAGCCTTTCCGCTTCTGCCTTGTTAATTGAAAGATGGATGAGCTTTTCCTTCACCGCTATCCTTGCATAATTAATGCAAAACCCGATGCAAAACCCTGAAAGAATTGCAAGCTTTTGCACACCGCTAAACATTAAAACTCCATCTAATATAAATATAAAAAAACCAAGGAAAATTGCAGGCAATGCTCTATTTGGAATGAGCGTTGCAATTAAAGCTCCAACTCCTGCCATACCGTTAGTTGAACCGAGTATGGCAGCAGACCATCCATAAACATTTTGGTAAACAACAGGAACTAAAATGTTGAAAGAGCCTATATGAAAGCCGATAAACCCAAGTGCGATGCAAAGCAAAAGCCCCGCTTTTAACATATGTTTTGAAGGCTCTACAACCTGCTCTACCGAAGAAGAATTTTGAACACAAGGGGTAAGCCACTTTGCAAGCAAAAAGCCTAAAACACCAATTAAAATGGAAAGTGCAAAATTAAGTTTAAAAAAGGAATTAACTTCCAAACTTCCAATCAAATATCCCCCAAGCATAGAGCCAAAACATGCCCCGAACTGCTGGCTTGCCTGCATAACTCTTGCTCCTAATTTTGCACTAATCTGCTTTTCTAAAACAAAGCAAGTGTTGATAAATTCCATCGTGCTAAGCGTTAAAAAGTTCACAACACCATAACCGATGCCGACTGCAAAAATAAAGTATAGATTTAAGTTATTTGAGGTGCTTGCAAAAAATAATGCCAAGAAAAACAAAACCCGAGTAACGCAAGCCGTTTTAAATGAGATGTGAATTTTGAACCTTGATATCAAAAACTTTTTTAGAAAAAATGGCAAGAGGCTTGCAATTGAAAGAATAACCCCGATGGCAAGTGCATTACCCTGCTCTTTAATAGTTTGCCAAATAACACCCGTTAAAAGCGAAAGATCCAAAAATACAAAAAGCCCTGTAAGGGAGTAAAAAGAGAAGAGTTTTTTCATAATATGTTTAAATTGCTTTTATAATAAAATTTTGTTGTGGCATCTTTTAACATTACCAAAAATGCTTCATCTCTATAAAAAACCATAGGAGGAGATTTTTTTCCAAGTACACAAGGTTTGAATTTATTTCTATGCCATGGGCAAATAAGAAATTTGCCATCTTCGGTTAAATCGGCAAAAAACAAGGGCCCTCCTCTGTGAGAGCATTTTGCAGGAAATAAACCATATTTCTCATTTCTTTTGGTAATAAAATACTCTTCACTTTCTAACTCTAAAAAGTTAAACTTAAGCACTTCGAATTTCTCTATTCTATACATAAAGCCCCATATTTACATTCCTTGCTTAAAATTTTAGTTCCGTGAATACAGAATTTAGGTATAATTAAAGCTTCGCCTGAATTTAAAACAAAACTTTTATAAGGGCTACAAACAAATTCAAGGCTACCTTCAATGCAAAAGAAAAGTTCATTTTTATCGTGAGAATGAATATTAGAAACCTCTCCTTCAGGCTCGTTAAATGTTATAGCTTTTGAAGTATCATACCCAAAATCTTTAGTTTTTTTAATCTCAATACTATCATGCCACTTTATGTGCCTTGTAAATTCCTCATCCGCCAAATCTCCCAGTAACTTAAATTGATTAAATCCAATTAGCATTTCTATTAATATTTCCTCTCCATATTGCTTTACCATCGGAATTATTAAATCTTCAAGAGCCATTCTACCGTGGTGTTTATCAATGTGGTCATGTTCATCAAAATACAAAGTATCAAAATCTTTTCCAAATCCGATTTTTACAAGTTGTGCTTGATGCTTTGAAATAAAAGAAAGTGCCGTTTCTGTGAAATACAAAGCACCTATATACCTAAAAAAGTATTTATGATTTTTTGAAATGTAGTGAAAATAGTTTGTCATCATAAGTGATGAAGCTGTATAAAACTGCCAATAATAGTGAGGCTGTGAGTTCATCTCGCACCTTTCAATCAAATCTTCAAAAAGCCTTGAGTGCTTTTTAGAATGCACACCGTAGCCGTATTCATCAATAAATATTTTAAATAATTCGCTTAAATGTTTATCGTAGTTACCTAAAACATTTCTTCCCATTGCGGAAGCTTCTGTTAAAAAATCGCTTGCACATTGTATAAGATAAAACCGAGTAGCAGATTTGCTATCTTTACTTTCTTGGACGCACTTTTTCAGCCCCGAGTCAGCATTTTTAATTTCTTCAAAAACAGATTTTGTATAAGATAAAAAACTTTCCAAGTTCCATTTTCCAACAATACTGATCTCCTTTTCTAAAAAGCCAAAGATAAAGTTTTCCAAGGTATTCTTTAAAACTTGCCCTTCTTTGCAAAATTCTAAATTATAAAATTCGTTAAATTCTTCAAGTGAGAAATTTTCTTTTGGCAGAAATACTAAATCTTGTTCGTAAATTACATCAAGTAATCTATTTGCAAGTAATGAAGAGTTGCCTAAAACTTCATCTATCTTTAAGTTCTTATTAAACATTCCTTCCTTATAATCTTGTAATCTACAAGGTCTTTCATAAGGCGATGAACTAAAGAAAGAATTTATTGTTTTTAATGCTGTAAATTCTAGAAACTTAAAATTGTGTATGTTGATTTTACTATCAAGCATTATATTTATAATAAAATATACCTATTTAAGAATGATAAAAAATTCTATTGTCAAGAATAAAAATAAAGTAATTATTGCAAAATAAAATTTATTTTATAATAACAATTTTAAAAGTTTTATTTTTCTTGTGTCTTCATATGTTTTAATTGTTTGTCCGTTTTCAAGCGGTAGGCTTTATGCTAAAGAGTTTGCAAAATATGGATATAAAGTGCTTGCATTTATTATTCCTGAAATACCAAATAAAATTAAGCAACAACTGATAAAAGAAGATTTTGAAAAAATATTTGAAACAGAAGAAGAGTTAATGGAATTTACAAAGCATAACGCTATAAAAACGGTAGTTGCAGGAAGTGAATACGGGGTAGAAAAGTGCGAAGAACTTGCCTTTAAACTTGGGCTTAAAGGAAATGATGTAACCATGCCTGACTTAAGAAGAAACAAATTTAAAATGCAGGAGGCTTTAAAAAATGCGGGGCTTTCTTATATCCCAACCTCCATTTTAAGAGAAGGTGAAACTGTGGAAATTCCTGAAAGCAAAAACGGATACATTTTAAAACCGTGCCAATCTTCAGGTTCTGAAGACGTTAGCTTTGCTGAAAACAAAAGAGAGTTGATTGATTTAATTCATAATATCAACTGGAAGGAAGAAAACGTTCACGGAGTTTTAAATAAAGAATTTTTACTTCAACCCTTCATTGAAGGAACTGAATACGTAGTTGATTTAGTAGCCTTTGAAGATGGCAGTATAAAAGTAGCTTCTGTTTGCGAATATGAGAAATGTGAGGCTAATAACTCTAAATTTGTTTATAAATCTTTAAAGGTATTAAATCCTAAAGATTACAATACTTTAATAGAATATGCAATT
>JBIKUA010000009.1:0-11944 GCA_044347825.1 Candidatus Deianiraeaceae bacterium
AAGGATAACAAAAATAAATATGGAAAACATAAAAAATTTAAAGTTTTGTCATCAATTTATAGCGTAATTCACGCTAACAAACATCGCCTGTTAAATCCTTAACTAATTTATAAAAGCATATAAAATATATTTTACAAACTATTAATTACATTTTTTTGAATTATTATCCTTTAAGTCTTGACTAAGTGAGAGAATTTTTTAAAAGTTGGATAAAAAAAGATTTGAAAAAATGAAAAAAACACTTGCAAAATAAAAAAATATGTGTTTTAATATTTCTACAAGCTTTGAAGTAAGCTAAATAGTTGGCCCCATCGTCTAGCGGTTAGGACATCACCCTTTCACGGTGGTAACACGGGTTCGATTCCCGTTGGGGTCACCACTTTCTTTATTTTATGTTCGGTTTTTCTTTTTCTGAACTATGCGTGGTTTTTTTAGTATTACTCTTAGTATTTAAACCAAAAGAAATCATTGAAATTTTGCAAAAAATCATCACATTGTACGAAAAATTAAAAGAAGAAGTAGAGTTGAAAAAAAATGAAATCATCTTACTTGAAGAAAAAGAAATTTTAAATAAAGAAGGTTTCACACAGCAAGAAATTTTAAATGAATTTGAAGACGATGAAAAACGAAATAACTAGCGAAAGTATTTACGAACTTGTAGATAAATTTTATGCAAAAATCAGAGTTCACCCCGAACTTGGGAAGATTTTTAATAATGCGGTAGAAAACTGGGAAGAACACACATTAAAAGTTACGGAATTTTGGAAGGGAGTTATGTTAGGTGAAGGAAATTATGCAGGAGGAATGCCAAAAGCTCACTTAAAATTGCCAAATTTTTCACTTTCTCTATTTGATGAATGGTTGAGGCTTTTTCACGAAACTTCAACGGAACTTTTCACCCCTCAAATTTCAAAAGATTTCATCGCAAAAAGCACCTCAATTGCATTTAATTTAAAAAATCTCCTTTCACACAAGCAAAGCAAAACCTATCTTTCCTAGAAATTTTCTTGATATATTTTGCGTGCAGACGAAGGGGCTGTAGTGTATATACACCGAAAGGTGTATGCATCTACAGCACTGAAGTCAAACCAAAATTAGCAGAAAAGAGCAGGAAAGATCTTTCAAGCAAATCAAAAATATTAGTAAAAATTTAAACAACAAAATTTAAAATTTTATCTTTCACAAAAATCTCTTTTTTGATTTCTTTACCCTCTAAATGCTTAGTAATAAGTGCATCCTCCATCGCAACCGCCCTCACCTCCTCCACGCTCAAGCCTTTTTTAACTTCAAAACTTCCACGAAGCTTGCCATTAACCTGAACCGCAATAATACAGGTATCGTCGTCTAAAAATTTTTTGTCAATATTAGGGAAGGTATCTATTTTCAAACCTAAAACATCGGCCACTTCTAAAGCTAAATGAGGCACAAAAGGTGTAAGCATTGAAAGTAAATAAGGGGTTAAAAACCTCGCTTCTTCCTTTGGTAAATCAAATAAAAGATTAGAAAACTCCCTAATTCTTGCAATCGCTTTATTAAAGGCCACGCTCTCTATATCTTTTTCATACTCAAAAATAAGCTTTGAGGCAGTTTTAATATGCTTAATATCAGGCTCTTTTGAGGCAACATCTAATGAGGTTAAAAAAATAAATAACTTATTCAAAAATTTATGAGAAGAAGAAACGCCCTCCTCGCTCCACTCCATATCTCTCTCTGGCGGATTATCCGAAGCTATAAAAAACCTTGCTGTATCTGCCCCGTATTTTTCCACTATACTTGCAGGTTCTATCACATTTTTTTTAGATTTACTCATTTTAATGCTCGCTCCCACATTATAAGTATTAGGAGGCATAACGCTTGCTTCTTCAGGCGTTAGCCACTTGCCATCTAGTGTTTGATAAGTTTTATGACACACCATTCCTTGAGTTATAAGCCTTTCAAATGGCTCATCAAATGAAACTGGATACCCACATTTTTTTAAAGCACGATTGAAAAATCTAGCATATAAAAGGTGCAAAATTGCATGTTCTATCCCTCCTATATAGTCGTTCACCACAAGCGGATTTTTGAAAGCAGAAGCCTCGCCCCCCTCTCCTGAAAATCTAAGGAAATACCAAGAGCTTTCAAAGAAAGTATCTAAAGTATCCGTCTCTCTTTCTGCACTTCCACCGCAAGATGGACAGCTCGTAAATTTCCAAGTTGGATGCTTTTTTAAAGGATTTTCCCCCACTTCAATTACTACATCTTTAGGTAAAGTTATTGGTAAATCTTCCTCTTTTACAGGCACGGAGCCACATTTAGGGCAATTAACCACAGGTATAGGGCAACCCCAGTATCTCTGCCTAGAAACTCCCCAATCTTTCAATCTAAAATTCACCTTACGCCCAAATTTTTGCAATATTTTCTCCTTCGCTTCACTAGACATTAATCCATTTAAATCCCCAGAATTAATCATTTTTCCAACGCCTGTAAATGGTAAATCTCCTTCGCTTTCAACAACTCTTTTTACAGGTAAATCATATTTTTTTGCAAATTCGTAATCCCTCTCATCGTGAGCGGGGCAACCAAATAAAGCACCCGTTCCGTAATCCATCAATACAAAATTTGCTATATAAACAGGCACTTTCTCGTTATTTAGAGGGTTGATGGCGTAAAGATTTGTAAAAAAGCCCTTCTTTTCCATTGTATCAATATCCTCCGCCTTTGTGCTACCTTTTTCGCATTCTTTTATGAAATCTTCTGCACTATTCACTTTTTTAGCAAACGGGTGTGCGTAAGAAATGGCAACAAAAGAGGCTCCCCATAAGGTTTCTGGTCTTGTTGTAAAAATGCGAATTGCCTCGCCCGTCTCAAGTTTAAAATCAAGTTCCGCCCCTTCGCTTTTTCCTATCCAATTTTCCTGCATCATGCGCACCTTTTCTGGCCATTTTGTTAAAGAATTTAGCCCTTCTAAAAGCTCTTCACTAAATGAGGAAATTTTTAAAAACCATTGAGAAAGCAAACGCTTTTCCACCACTGCTCCACTTCTCCAGCCTCTGCCATCAATAACTTGCTCATTTGCAAGAACGGTATTATCCACAGGGTCCCAATTTACAAGGCTTTCTTTTTTATATGCTATTCCTTGTTTTAAGAAATCTATAAACATTTTCTGCTCGTGTTTGTAGTAATTTGGAAGACACGATGTCTCTTCTCTTTTCCAGTTGAAAGAAAAGCCGATTTTTTGCAGTGCTTCCTTCATTCCCGAGATATTTTCTAGCGTCCATTTTTCAGGATGAACTCCCTTTTCAATTGCCGCATTTTCCGCAGGAAGGCCAAAGGCATCCCACCCCATTGGGTGAAGCACTTTAAAGCCCTTCATTGTTTTGTATCTAGCAATTACATCTCCCAAAAGATAGTTCCTTAAATGCCCCATATGAAGCTTGCCAGAAGGATAAGGCCACATTGAAAGCACAAAATAGTTTGCATCTTCCACATTAAAAACGCCTGATTTTTGCCAATTATTTTGCCATTTTTGCTCTATTTTTGCAAAATCGTATTTCATATATTTTATTGTAAAATAACTTTGTTCTTTAATTTTTGTATCTTAATTTCAATATTTGTCAAGCCTTCTGCTTCAGGTGAAATATCTTAAAACATTAGTTAATTAAAGTTCTGTAATTTTAAAAAATTAAAACTTGAAATTTTCTTTTAAGAGTTGTAAAAAGCTTCTGCAAAAAGTTTTTTATATTTTATGAGCATTTATTACAATATTAGAGGAAGTCATGAAAAAATAAGAAGACTTTTGGAGGAAACTTTGGAGTATGAAAATGAAGAAAAAATTAGGGATTTGTTATTTGAAACAAAGAAAGAATTTATTTTAACGCTTGAGGTGGAAGAAGTTGTTTTCTATAAGGTATTCAATAAAAATCCTAATTTATCAAGTAAAATAAAACATCTATTAAGGTTGCATGAAAAAATGAAGGTTTTATCTTGTGAAATGTGTAATATGTTTGATTTAAATGCTAATTGGCAAAAAAAACTTTTGGAATTAAAAAATAACTTTCATCACTATACTAGACAAGAGGAGAGATTTGTTTTTAAAAAAGCAAAGGAGGTGATAACAAAAGAGCAGGAGTTGAAATTGGGAATAAGATTTATAAAGTTAAAAAAAACTAGGTATCTCTTATATATTTGGAAAATGATGTATGGTTGGGAAAAAATAAAATTCAATAAGATTAAAAAATTCTATAAAAATATCTTGCAATTTTAAATTTAATAAGATAACTTGAATTTGAAAAGTTCAACTTTTGTTTTTTTTATGTCATTCTTACAAAAATCAGAAACGGTTAGAGACTTAAGAGGTAAATTAAATGAGGTTTTTGACGACCTTTTTGAAAACTCTTTTTTTAGTCATAAAAGTGAAGGTTTTTTAAAGCCTAAAATTAACTTATATGAAGATGAAAAATCTTATTTTCTTGATGCTGAATTAGCTGGAGTTAAAAAGGAAGATATAGAAATTTCTTATACAAATGGAACTTTAACTTTGAAAGCTTCAAAAAAGAAAACATCAGAGGAGAAGGAGAAGAACTTTCATAGAATGGAATCTTTTTACGGCACTTTTCAACGCTCTTTAGAATTACCTCACATTAAAGAAGATAGCATAAATGCCGAATTTAGAGATGGAATGTTAAAAATCACTCTAGAGAAGGAGAAGGCTTCAGAGTCAAGTAAAAAAATAACTATAAAATAACTTAAAAATTTCTATAAAATCTTATACTTTATGGAAAAAATAATACTTTCTCCCTTAATTCCATCCATTTTATTACTATCGTAAGCAAAGGTTAAATTTAGATCCATATCTTTTGCAATAGGGGTATCAAAGCCAAATTTTGCTGAATAATGACCATAATTTTTTAGATTTGCAATTTTCAATGAGAAATTTTTGTTAAATAAAGCAAGGAGTTGAAAGGAGAAGTTTAGTTGATTTGTAATTTTAAATTTAGTATAAATATCAGCAAAATAGTTTGCATTTTTTTGTAAAACTTTTACCCCTAAATCAAATTTTATAAACATACTTTCTAATTCTATATGCGTTGAGGAAAAATAAAGAAGTTCTTTATTTTGCAAAATAATTTCATCCTCGGGTAAAAATGTGTTTAGTTTATATGCACCAAATCCAGCGTAAAAACTTAATGCTTTGCTAAATCTTTCCACTCTTATTTTTATAGAACCTCCATATTTTTCTATTCCATTAAATTTGTTTTCTTTTTCTATGTAATTGCTTGAAAAATCAGCTGATATACTTCCAAGATATTTTTTATTTAATATCCCAAAATCAATCATTGGTGAATAGCTAATTTTGGAGTATCTTTTTGCTTTAAATGGAGCTATAACATTTGCCAAAATTTCCTCCTCCCAAGTTGGTATTCTTTGCTCTTCTGAAATTTTTATTTGATTAGAAAAGTATATAAAATGCGATGGTTTAATTAATTTAATTTTTACCAAATCATCGTTTGAATTTTTTGTAACTTCAACACCGCCTAAATCCTCCAAATTAAAGGTTTCCGCCGTGCTTTGTAAAGAAATGTTTAGAAAACAAAAGGTTGTAAAGATAAGAAACTTCTTCAAAATTTTATAAAAAATTCAACTCTTTTGATAAATCACTTTTACTTATATGTCAATAATTTTGATGAGTTTTTAAAAAAAATTTTGCTTTATTTCTTCAAGCAGTGTTTCCATTTTAGCAAAATCTTCTATGTTTCTCGCTTCTGCTTTAAATGAAATTGCATCTTCCGTATTGCAAACACGCACCATTATGCTTGCGGTTTCGTTGGCAAAAATGAATTTTATCCCTCCCTCTTCTACTGTTTTTTCTACATCTAACTTTTGCTTTAAAAAATGTTGGATTTCAACATACTTTTCATCTTCATACATCGTTTTAATTCTAATTTCATTTGTTTCAAAAGTGAAAGGTATTTCATTTGTAATTTCTGATATGTTTTTCTCTTCAAAGGAGAGTATGGAAATAATTTTTAACATTGCAAAAATACCATCATCATAACCATAAAATCCATCTTTTATATAAATATGTCCTTTGGCTTCCATTCCTAAATCTGCCTTTGAAAGTAGCATTTTTTCTCGTACGCTGGATTGCCCCGTGGATGCAAAAAGTGGCTTACCTCCCATTTCTAGTATCTTTCTTTCAATTTCTAAGCTGGAGGCTAAGTCTATCACCACCGTTTTTCGCTTTGGTTTTTTTGCAAAATAATCTCGTAAAATTATATAAAAAAGTTCATCACCTTTAAGTATATTACCTGATTTTGTTAATGCAAGAAGTTGCCCGCCATCTCCATCAAGGCTAAAGGCTATATCTAGCCCCTTTTCTTCAATGAAAGCAGTTAGAGATTTTATATTCTCTTGAAGCATTGGGTTTTGCCTAACATCTGCCTCTTCTTCGCAAATTTCATTTTTTAAAATCATACGAAAAGGCAAGCGTTTAAACATTTTTCTAAGAACATTTCCCGTTGTTCCGTTGAGGCAATCCACCCCTACCTTCAACTTGTTTTGAGGATTGAATTTTAATATTCCTAGAATTTCGGTTATGTATGTTTCTAAAATTTCTATTTCATTTATAACGCCTTTTTCAATTCCAGAAATAGAAATTCCGCTTTCAAGCTTAGAGCAAAAAGTTTTAATTTCCTCACCCGTTAGGCTTTCTCCATTTAAAACAAATTTAAAACTCACCATATCTTCGCCTAAAGCAAGCCCTGCAATTGCAACACCTGCCTCACAATCAAAGTGACTTACAGAATAAAACACAGTAGGCACAGGTATATCAGCAACATTTACAACATTAACACCGCATATTACTAGCCCTCTTATAAACTCTTCTGCAAAAATATTTGTAATTTCACGGGCGTCCATTCCAACTACCACCTTTGGCTTTTCCCCAATTAAAAAACCAAAAAATTTTTTTATAATCGTTCTTCTCTTGATTAAAAATTTACCAAATGCAACCCCTAAATGAAATGCGTCTTTTTTCTTAATCTCCTTCTCTGCAATTCCTCGCACATCGTGAGTGGTAAAAATATCTTCGTTAAAAAAGTGAGAGAAAGTTGCCATATTTATAAAAGTTTTTTAAAAAATGCTTGATTTATATTTTAATATAATATAAATATTTTGATATAACAAGAAAAAAATAGTATTTTTTTAATGCCATACACTAGTTTTAGAAACATCTCAGAAGAATCCTTGAGATTACTCGCAAACACCCTAAGAACCCTTTCAATTGATATGGTTGAAAAGGCAAATTCGGGGCATCCCGGCACTCCACTTGGAATTGCAGATGTTTTAACCGTTTTATTCACTAAATTTGTAAAATTCAATCCAAATAATCCAAAATGGATTAATAGGGACAGATTTATCCTTTCCGCAGGTCACGCTTCTGCCGTGCTTTATGCCTTATTTTATGTGCTTGGATACAAAGATATAACCTTAGATGACCTTAAAAACTTTAGGCAATTGCACTCTAAAACTGCGGGGCACCCTGAATATGGTTTTTTAGAGGGAATAGAGGTTACCACGGGTCCTTTAGGTCAGGGAGTTGCAAATGGTGTTGGAGTGGCAATAGCGGAAAGAATTTTGCGTGAAAGACATGGCGAAAAAGCAATTAACCACAAGACATTCGTACTTGCAGGAGATGGATGTTATATGGAAGGTGTAGCACAGGAAGCTATGGCACTTGCAGGGCATTTAGGGCTTTCTAACCTTGTATATATTTACGATAAAAACAATATTACAATTGATGGAAAGCTTTCTTTAGCGGAAAGTACAGATTTTGTAAAACGCTTCACAGCACTAGGATTTAATGTTTTTGAAGCAAATGGGCACGATTTTGGAGCAATTGAAGCCTCTTTAACCCTTGCAACTTCTGCAAACAACGGCAAACCATCTATCATTATTTTTGAGACAAAAATCGGTTTTGCAAGCCCAAACAAAGAAGGGAGTGAAAAATCTCACGGTTCACCACTTGGAAAGGATGAAGTTGCTCTTGTAAAAAAAGCTTTGGGGCTTGAAGGAGAGCCATTTTTCGTAAAAGATGAAGCCTTAAAATTATGGCGTGAAATTGGCTTAGAAATTGGTAAAAGGGAGGTTTTATGGCAAGGGAAAAATCCAAACTCCCTACCATCTTTCAAGGATGATGAAATAAGATATGTATTTAGCAATATCAAAAAAGAATTTTTAGCAAAAAGGGAGGAAAAGGCAACAAGGCAACATTCTTCTTTTGTGCTATCAAAACTTTCGGAAAGCTTTCCTGAATTAATTGGAGGAAGTGCTGATTTATCTGAAAGTAATGGAGCTAAGGGCAAGTTTTCAAAAGCTTTAACAAAGGTAGATTTTACAGGAAATTACATCCACTACGGCATTCGTGAGCATGCGATGGGGGCAATTATGAATGGCTTAGCACTTCATAGCAACTTTAAGGTTTATGGTTCTACATTCCTTGTGTTTGCAGATTACATGCGTCCCCCAATTCGTCTTGCATCTCTAATGAAATTGCCTGTGATTTATATCTTCACGCACGATAGCGTTTCTCTTGGAGAGGATGGTCCTACTCATCAACCTGTGGAGCATTTAACTTCTCTTAGAATTATCCCAAATTTAAAGGTTTTTCGCCCTGCTGATGGAATTGAAACTATAGAAGCACTTGAACTTGCAATGCTTTCTAAATCTTCGCCATCTGTTATTGCACTTTCTCGCCAAAAGGTTAAAGAATGCACTTTTGAAAGGAAGGAAAATCTAGTTTCCAAAGGTGCTTATTTTGCATTAAAAGAAAGTGGAGCGGAAATTGCACTTTATGGCACTGGCTCGGAACTTTCTCTTTGCTTTGAGGTAAAAAAATTACTAGAAGAAAAAGGTGTTAAAGCTTCTATTATTTCTGTGCCTTGTCTTGAAATTTTTGAAGAACAATCCCCCGAGTATCAAAACCAAATACTTAACTTTAAAAAACGAATTTTTATTGAGGCGGGTATTTTAGGATGTTTTGCAAAATACAAAAGAGAAGGGGACTTATTTTTTGGAGTGGAAACCTTTGGAGAAAGTGGTAAACCTGAAGATGTTTTAAAGCATTTTGGTTTGGAGGCGAATAGCATCTTACAAAGAATTTCGTAAAACTCAAATTTTTGGCTTCTTCTTTACCTCTATTTTTGTTTGAATATCACGATAGTTAATTTCCTCTGGCTTTGTATGTTTTTCTATCTTTACCAATTTATTGTTCGCAAATTGCAACTCCAAAACAGTTTGAGACTTAACCTTAGGCTGGAAAAAAGCCCTAAACTCCTTTGTAACGGAAGAGTAAACCAAAGTGTCATTCTTTAACTCAAAAGATGGTGTCCCGATTATGGAAATAACCTCTTCTTTTGTTTGAGAGAGGCGAATTTTAGCCAAAGTTTCTTCTTCAAAAATAAAGCCGTCTTGCTTTTCTCTCAAGCAGGCAGTTAGTAGAAGTAAAATAAAAATCTTGATATAAACTTGCATTTTATGTAAAATGGATATACAAATTTTTACCATTATATTTTTTTAAATCAAGGTTTTTCTATGAAATATTTTCATAATGTGCTAATTGTAGGTGCAGGTGGGAGCGGACTTTCCCTTGCAATAAAGCTAAAAAGAGCAGGAATTGAAGATGTTGCAGTTGTTTCCAAAACCTCAGTAATGGGAAGCCACACAAGTGCGGCAAAAGGCGGAATTAACGCCTCTCTTTCCTCCATAACCGAGGATAAACCCGAATGGCACGCATTTGATACTCTTAAATCTGCAAACAAAATGGCGGATGTGGATAGGGTTAATTTTATGTGCGAGCAGGCTCCTAGAGAGATTGAATTTTTAGAAAGCACAGGCGTAAAATTTGACAAATTACCAAGCGGAAAGATAGATCAACGAAGGTACGGCGGGCAAAAAACTCACTTTGGAGAGGGTGATTTTGCTTTTAGAGCCTGCTTTTCTGCCGATAGCACAGGTTTTGAAATAATGAAGAATTTAAGCAAAACAGCCTTTGAAATGGGGGTTGTCGTGCATGATTTTCATTTTGTTTTTGATGCCTCCGCAGGCTGTATTTTTGCACTTGATTTAAAATCTGGTAAATTTGTGAATTTTAACTTCAAGTTTTTGGTGTTTGCAGGAGGCGGATTTTCGCAGAATTACTATACAAACTCATCTTCCAACGCCCTAACAGGAGATTGCCACGCCTTAGCCTTAAAGCTTGGGGGGGAGATGGAAGATGCCGAGTTTGTGCAGTTTCACCCTACAGGGCTTTTTGGAACGGGCATCTTGATAAGCGAGGCAGTGCGAGCGGAAGGTGGAATTTTGCTTAACTCCAAAGGTGAGAGATTTATGGAAAAATATAGTCCAAACTTTTTGGAACTTGCCCCGAGGGATGTTATAGCAAGGGCAATTTTTGCTGAAGGTGGAGGCAAAAATCCCGCTTACTTAAGCCTTAAAAATATAGAAAAGGAGATTATTGCTAAAAAACTTAAAGGCACGGTGCAAACGGCAAAATTCTTTGGCGGAGTTGATGTTTTTAAGGAGGATATACCCATATTCCCAACCGCTCACTACAATATGGGGGGCATAAAAGTTGACGAAAATTACAGAATGCAGGGCAACATTTTTGCAATTGGAGAGTGTGCGGGAGGTAGAATTCACGGAGCAAATAGGCTTGGTTGCAACTCTCTTTTAGAGCTTTTTACATCTTCAACTCTTGTGTGCGAAGAGATAAAACAAAGCAAGAGAGACTTTGTAAGTGAGGTAAATGTGAATTTAGATTTTTTAAATCGCTTTACAAAAATTACATTTGAAGAACTTTTAGATATGAAGCTACATCTTGCAAAATTAATGCAGGAGAAATGCGGAGTTTTGAGGGAAGAGACTAAAATGCAGGAGGCTTTAGCTGAAGTTTCTTCAATGTTAAACGAAATTGAAAAGGCTTCCCCATATATCAACTCCCTTGTTTTTAGCAACTCTTTTGTGCTTTACTTTGAGGTGAAAAATCTACTTGTTCTTTCAATTGAGGTTTTAAAATCTGCAATTAAAAGGAAGGAAAGTAGAGGCTCTCACACGAGGCTTGATTACCCCGACTTAAACCCTAATTTAAATAGATATTAGAAGTAGTATCTTACCCCTGCTTTGATATAATCTGTATTGGTAGCACGGATTTTACCTTTGAATGTTCCTTGCACGCCGTTCACTGTGTAGTTCACTGTGCGTTCTCTTTCACGGTTTAGTTGCATCATATGAGTATACTCTGCAAAAAGAGTGATGTTTGGAGTAACATTCACCTCCGTTCCTGCCCCTATGTTAATGAATAGCAATCTATGTTGATTTTTATCAACTTTAATTTGACTACAAGCAGCTTGTGCCCAAGACGCAATGTTCGTAATCGCAATTCCGTTTAAAGTAGCATTTTCTGCCGTTGCAAGAAGTGTTGAACCGTGTTGCATTACAACGCATGTCATTAAGTCTCCTAATGCTGTATTTGTGCCGAAAGGTAAAATATCAAAAGGAAGATGTGCTTTTACGGATGTTAAACCTGTTAAAGCATAAATTTTTGAACCTGAATTTTCTAAACCAAATTTACCATTAATCGCCCAAAAAATGCCCGAACTTCCAGTATCTTTATACTTACCATTAGGGTTTGTTAAACCATTAGAAGGCTTTACCTTTCCATACCCTAAACCTACCGTTACTCCTGCAAAAAAGCTTCTATCCATCACTCTTATATCTTCATATCTTTTAATTGCACTCCCTTCAATATGAAATACTCTTTGAGGTAAGTTTCCAACATATTTATAAGTTGTTCTCATTGCAGGAGCCTGTGCATTTAAGCCTTGCAATGTTCCAGCATTTATAGTAGGATTAGGATTAACTGTTAAATCTGTTGAGTTAGTATTTCCTGTAAAAGTGGAGTTCT
>JBIKUA010000100.1:0-3687 GCA_044347825.1 Candidatus Deianiraeaceae bacterium
ATTTCCGTTTCTATCCTTCCGTGTTTATTATGCTCAAAAACTACATGCAAGTGAGGGGCTCTGTTGTTGTAGTATCCGGGGAAGACGGTTAAAAACCTGTAATAACCCCTGTTATCAGTGTAAGTTACCCCATTTCCTGCAAAGTTAGAATCGTGGAGGGCGTCCGTTTTTTCCACCAAATGATTGTATATACCATTAGAATTTGCCTGCACTAACTTTACTTGCACATTATCAATTGGCACATCATTAATATCGGTGATATACCCTTCCAAAAAAAGTGGCTCACCAATTGCATAAAACGCACTTCCGCTCTTCCTTCTTAAGTTGTTAAACGCATTCCATTTTATTCTTTTATCATCAAAACTAAAATCACTAAATGGGTAATAATCTATATTAGGAGGAATGTCCTCATACTTCGTCAGCATTTCTTCAGGAGTGTTGGCAAGAACTTTTTTTGCAAAAATAGCCAAGCAAAAACTTGAAATTAAAAAATAAACAGTTATTTTATAAAACATATTAAATAAAAATTACAATGCAAAGCGAGTTTAAACTCTTAGCCGATATAAAAGAAAACATTAAAATTAATAATGCAAGCAAAGATTTTACAGAATTTTTTATTAATGAAGTTTGCGGGCAAACAAAAAGCAAGGTTATCTTTATAAACGAGGGGCTTTCGCTTAATCGCATAGTTAAAAATTTTCAGTTTTTAAACCCAAATTTAAAACTTTTGTGCGTTGAAAGTGAAGGAGAAATTTACTCTCTCAAAACTCAATCTCCACAAGAAGGAGGGGAGAGAAACAAAGCAATTAATCAGGCTTTAAAAGGGAATTTTGATGTGCTAGTTTTAAACTACAATTACTTGTTAAAACGCCTCCCGCCAAAGGAATTTTTTGAAGAAGAAATCGTGATAAAAGTTGGAGAAAAGTTCAGGCATTCTAACCTTGTTTCCGCCCTATTTGAATTTGGGTTTTTAAGGCAAGACACAGTTTTTGATTTTGCAGAATTTGCAGTGCGAGGCTTTATTGTAGATATCGGCACACTTGAGGGTTTTTTTAGAGTGGAATTTGACGGAGATTTTATTTCATCTATCGCAAAATTTAACACGGAAAGTCAACGCAAAAATTTAAACGACAACATTCAAGAATTGCATATTTATAAAATCAAGGAAGTTGTTTTAAAAGAAGGATGGATGCAAACGGCACGCAAAAACGCCTTTAACATCGGTTTTGATGATATTCAAACTGCAACAAAAGATATCTTAAATTTTGGAGGCGTGAACCTAAACGCATTTCTCCCTCTTTTTTACGAAGAAACTGCCTCAATTCTTTCCTTCCTGCCAAAAGACGCAATTTTTATAACCTACTCCAGCCTTAAGCAAACCCTTGAATTTTACGAAACGAACCTAAACGAAATGTATAATTTATACAAAAAAGAGGGGAGGGGATTTTTGCCTCCAAGCTTACTTTTGCATAAAAAAGAGGAAGTTTTAGCCCGTTTAAACCCAAGAATAGAGCTAGAATGTTATTTTTGAAAAACATAAAAAGAGCTTTCCCTACCTTCTTTTAAAGCCTTAGTTTGATACTTCGTTTGCTTCCACCAAGTTGGAAACTCCGCCTCTTTAAATTGAAACAACTTTTGCAGGCTAGAAACCTCAAGAATATGCTCTTTATAGGAGGGGTGGTCGGTTGCTATATTCAAAGAGCCTCCGTTTTGAAGTTTTTGAAAGGCAATTTCTAAGAATTCGGCGTTTAAAATCCTCCTTTTATGATGGCGTTTTTTTGGCCAAGGGTCAGGAAAAAACAAAAAGATAGATTTGAGGCTAAAATTAGGGATTTTATCAAGCAAATCCCTCCCATCTTCCATAAAAAAGTGCAGGTTATCTAGCTTTAAATCCTCCGCTTTTCCCGCCATCTGCAACACCCCATCTAAAAAAACTTCGCACGCAATGTAAAATACCTCTCGGTTTAAATTTGCGTAATGAGTTGCGGTATCCCCATTTCCAGACCCAATTTCCAGCACTCCGTTTTCAAAAATAGGAATGTTTTGCAAGTTTATAAGCTTTTTAGGAATAAACTCCTCCTGTAAGTATTTTTTGCGTTCCGATGATGCTCCCCTAATGCGTTGCCTTGCAAAAGAAGGTAGAAATTTCTGCTCTTTCATATCTATTTTGATGTTATTATGCCCAACAATTGAGGTCTTTTTTCTGCAAATGGTTTAATTTTTATTCTTTTACCATCAATTTTTATCACCCCAACTGGAATATCAGAAATTAATAAATTATTTTCGCCCGATGTCAACACTTCTTCATCTTCAATAATTTGATTTACATTTTCGCTAAGGTAGATTAGCTCAATTTCAAAGCCATTTCCTAACGCAACTCCGTAAATTTTAGATTTTTTAGTATAAACAGGAATGCGAGAGCTGGAGTGGAAAATTGGCAGTATGTTAAATCTGTTTTTATCACTTTCCGTCACTCTTCCAAAAAGCCCTGCGTTGCTAATAATGGGCGAATTTATGCTTACTTCCTCTTCATAATTATTTTGCGTCACTATTACAACATCAGTTAAAACCCCCGTAGAAGAGTAATATTCTGGTTTTGCAATAACCAAATGCAAAGAATCTAGCTTCACTTCCATTACTAGTTTTCTTAAAAGTTGTAAATTCGTTTTTAAAATTTCCTCCCTTTCCTTTAAAGTATTAAAAAAAACTATCTCTATTTCTTTTGATAAAGCATCAATATCTCGCTTTTCTTGAAATGTTAAAATAGGCAAAAAACTAACCTTTGCAAGCTGTAAAAACGGGTGTAGAAAGGCAAAAGTTTTAAGCCTTGCTTCCTTGAATAAATCTTGATTTTTAGAAGAGTGCAAAATTAATACAATATTCAAAACCACAAAACTAAATATAACAACTATTTTTTGAATATAACTGCCGTTAGTGTTTTTTTTAGCAAGTCTGCCAAGTTTCATGCTTCTGTAAAAAATTGCCTGTAAATGTTGTTTGCTTCCTCAAGTTTTCCCTCTAAAGTAGAGGATGAAACAAGACCTTTAAGGTAATCGTCATCAATTTCTTTGCCAGAAAAAATAAAGTAGTATAGATTAGAAAAATCGTATTTAAACTCCAAGGCAACGAGTTTATCAGAATGCTTCACAACAAAAACTTCGTCATCAAAGGCAAATTTAGATACAACACCCATCTCTCGCTCCGTTAATTTGCTAAACCTAGAAAGTTGCTTTAAATAGTTGTTTGAAATATTATTTTCATTTCCTCCATAACTTGCAAATGCAGGATTATATATTTGCGTGGAAAATAGCTCTAATATTTCAGCATCTTTCTCCGATTCTTGATAGTTTTCAAAAAAAACATAGTTCTCCAAGGCAAGAAGCACAACATTATTCTCCTTTAAAGCTTTTAAGAAGGCAATAATTTCTTCTTTTGATATTTCACAAATTTCACAAAGTTCAAAGAAGCTATCCATCTTTATTATAGTTCTTTTTTTATCTTTAGTTAAGTGTAAAATTGCCATTCTAAAATATTCAAAGAAAAACTTTGCAACCCAAGCTTCCTCTACAAATAAAGTGTATAAATTTATTGATAAAAATTCACCAGATTTTAAAGAAATTATATCATCATCTTTACCGCCAAAAATGCCATAAAAAACGCCATTTTTAGAGGTTTCTGTAAAAAATT
>JBIKUA010000101.1:0-3615 GCA_044347825.1 Candidatus Deianiraeaceae bacterium
TGAAATATCAATTAAATGAAACAAAACTTTACATCTTTCAATATGCTTTAAAAACTTCTGCCCTAATCCCCTGCCCTCACTTGCACCCTCTATAATTCCAGGAATGTCAGCTATTACAATTTGCTTGTAATTTGCTTCAAAAACACCTAAATTTGGGGAAAGAGTTGTAAAAGCATATCCTGCAATTTTTGGCTTTGCATTTGTGATGCTTGCTAAAAAACTACTCTTGCCCGCATTTGGCATTCCAAGTAAGCCTATATCGCAAATCATTTTTAACTTTAACTGAATTATAAGCTCCTCGCCTTCATCGCCTTGCGTCGTTTTTCTTGGAGCTTGATTGATAGAGGATTTAAAATGATGGTTTCCAAGCCCACCCTTTCCGCCTTTTGCTATAATAAAACTAGGCTTTTCTGGAGTAAAATCATGTATAAGAGAGCCTTCTTCAGTGAGAATTTCGGTGCCCATCGGCACTTCCAAAACTAAATCGTCTCCACTTTCCCCAGTTCTCCTTGCACCACTTCCATTCTTCCCATTTTCCGCAAAAAAATGCTTTTTAAAACGATACTGAATAAGCGTATTTATGTTTGAATTTGCCTGCAAAATAACATCTCCACCTCTTCCGCCGTCGCCTCCATCTGGCCCACCATTATCAATAAATTTTTCACGCCTAAAACTGGCAGAACCATTTCCACCTTTTCCAGCTTTTACGGTTATTTTAACCTCATCAAAAATTTTACTTTCCTCTTTTGTATGCATAATTATTTTTAAATTCCTCTATTTCATTAATCAAACTGGCACTTGTAAGCAACACTGGCAATAATTTATAATCCCCTTCTCTGCCCGCAAAAACAGCGTAAAACGGAACGCCAAAACCCCCAAAATTCTTCATAAAATCTTCTATTTCTTTGTTTTTTACCGTCAAATCTCCCTTCATATGTATTACATTATTTTGCGTAATATAATTGTTAAAATGTTGAGTATTAAAAGCAGAAATATTATTTGTTTTACAGGTTATGCACCAACTTGCTTCAACATTAACAAGCACCGTATAGCCACTTGATAAGTATTTTTCTAAATTCTCTTGAGAAAAAGGAACGGAAGCTTGAAACTTTACCTCCTCGTTTGAGCTATAAAAAAATGGTGAAATCACAACAAAAACAAACCCAATAATAAAGTAGACAAATTGCTTAAAACGATATATTAAAAATGTAAAAAAAAGGCTTGTAATAAATATAAAGCTTACAAAAATCAGGCTTGTTTGAAATTTGAGAATAGTAAGCAAATAAAACAAGGTTAAAACAACGGAAATAGCGGAAAATCCTTTGATGATTTTGCTTGCAACTCCCCCGCCCTTGATATTAAATTTTAGACCAAAAAAACCAGATAAAATATAAGGCAAAGAAAGCCCAATACCCATAAAAAACAAGCAAAAAAAGATGATGTAAGGATTTTTAAAACTAAAAGAAAACGAAACAGCAGAAGCAACAATTGGGGCAACGCAAGAAAGAGAAAAAATCACTATCAAAAATCCTGACACAAAACCCTCTAAAATCTTTGATTTTAATTGATTTATTTGCAATTTTGGGTTAATATCTATAAATCCAAAAACAACAGCAAAAAGAATGGTAAAAGCAAATATCAAAAGCGAAATTACACTTGGAAATTGAAGTTGAAAACCCCAATATAAATTGCTAAAAGTGGCAAAAATTCCAGCTAAAATAAGGCAAAATGTTAGTATTCCTAAAACCGTCATCATTGATAAAAGTTTTGCTTCTTTTTTACTTTTTGCGTTTGAAAATCCTGCAATTTTTATTGCAATTAATGGCAAAACGCAAGGCATAAAATTTAGTATAACTCCAGCAAAAAAGCCAAGTAATGCAATTTGCAAAACAGGATGCAACGCCTCCATAAATTTTTCATAATTTCTCTTGATTTTTAAAACAATTCAAATTAAATATCAAGCATTATTTGAATATTTTTATGTTACCGCAGTTTGATTTAACATTTTTTCCTTCCCAAATTTTTTGGCTTTTTGTATGTTTTGGCTTATTTTTTGCCTTCATTCAGTTTTATTTCTTCCCAAAAATGATGCATATTTTAGAGCAAAGAGAAAATAAAATAAAGAAGGAATCTAAGCTTCACGAGCATAATTTACAAGAAATACAAAAACTTCATAATTCTCACAACGCAATGATACTTGAAGCAAAAAGAGAAGCGGATGAAAAAATTAAATCTGCAAGCTTAAAAACCAAGCAATTTGTGGAGCAAAGACAGGCAGAAATTGATAAAACTTTAAATGAAAAATTTGAGGTTGCAAAAAAGGAATTAATTGCAGAAATGCAGAATTTTGAAGCCAATATCAACCATGAAATTTTAAATTCCGCAAAACAAATTATAGAAAAACTTGAAGAAAAACCAGTTACTTTAGAGGATTTAAAAAAATTCAATGCAAACTCTTAAAGAAGCCTTTAATTTTGGGGTTTTATCTTTAAAATCTGTTTCTCCATCTCCACAACTGGATGCAAGGCTTTTGCTTGAATATATGCTAGATTTAAAGCATTTAGCTTTTACAAATCCTGATTTTAAACTGCAAGATGAAGATGTAAAAAAATTTCATTCTTTAATTCAAAGGCGAATTAATGGAGAGCCGATTGCTTATATTGTTGGAAAAAAAGAATTTTTTGGACTAGAGTTTGAAGTTTCTCCAAGCGTTCTCATACCAAGACCAGATAGTGAAATTTTAGTTGAAGAAGCCCTTTCAATTTTAAAAAACAACAATTTTAAAACAATAGCGGATGTTTGCACGGGAAGTGGGTGTCTTGTTATTTCTATTTTAAGTAAAATGACGCAAATAGAAGGTGTTGGATACGACATTTCCCCCCTTGCAATAAATATAGCAGAAAATAACAAAAAAAAACTGCTACAAAATCCAAAATTAAACTTTAAAATTGAAGATGTTCTTAGTAATAATTTTCATCTAAATGCTGAGATGATAATTTCCAACCCCCCCTACATTCCTCAAAAAGATATTGAAGAACTAGATGTAAGTGTTAAAAACTTTGAGCCAATTCTTGCACTTGATGGAGGTGAAGACGGCTTGATATTTTATCGCAAACTTGCTGAAAAATGCAAAAATTCTAAATTTGTTTTACTTGAAATTGGGGTGAATATGGAAAGTAGCGTTGAAGAAATTTTTGTAAAATTTGGATACACGCTACTTGATAAAAAGCCCGATTTATCAGGAATTATAAGGGTTTTAATCTTTAAAAGATAATTATCTTACTGTCATTTTTGCAACTTCTTCAGCGAAGTCATCTGCCTTTTTCTCAATCCCTTCCCCTACTTTCATCATTTTAAATCCAGTAATTTTAATTGAAGCACCAACTTCCTTAGCTACTTCCTCAACAAAAGCTTTTACGGTTATATCTGGGTTCATAACAAAAGGTTGCTCTAAAAGAACAAACTCGGAATAGAATTTAGACATTCTACCTTCAACCATTTTTTCAACTACTGCTTGAGGCTTTCCGCTTTCTGATGCTTGAGCTATTAAAATTTTTCTTTCCTTTTCCATTTCTTCAGGGTTCACTTGAGACCTTTCAACATATTTAGGAGTTA
>JBIKUA010000102.1:0-3596 GCA_044347825.1 Candidatus Deianiraeaceae bacterium
CAGGCGGAAAAATCCTCCTATATTCAAGCAAATCGGTAAAATCCTTCATATTTTAAACTAGGTTGCGTTTTTTAAAGTGGAGCAAATCTATGTAAGTATCCCGCTTTTTTATTGGGTTTCTAAGCAAATAAGAAGGGTGGTAAAGGGTAATTACCTTAAAATCCTCCTGCTCCTCGTGTAAAAACTGCCAAGAAAACTCTTTTTTGCGGGCGTCTGAAATTGAAACATCAGTAAGAATTGCATTTTGAAGCGAAACCCCGCCAACAACAATAATAACCTTAGGACGCAAGATTTTTATCATCTTTTCAAGGAAAGGTCTGCACGATGCAAGCTCATCTGCCTCGGGCTTTCTGTTGCCCGGAGGTCTCCAAAACACGGAGTTCGTGATGTAGGCGTTTTCCTCCCTTTTCACGCCAAACCTCCTAAGCACAAGCTCTAAAAGTTTGCCACTTCTTCCGCAAAATGGCACGCCGTTTATGTCCTCCTCTTCCCCCGGAGCTTCTCCAATAATCATAAAACGAGGGGCAGAAACGCCCTCCCCAAACACGGTGTTTTGAGCAAATCTCTTCAATTTGCACCCCTCAAAAGCCTTCACTTCCGCCTCAAGCTCTAGGAGGTTGGAGGGTAGCTCTAATTTTTTTATCGCCTCCTTTTCTTTTGGCTTTTCTTTGGCTTTTTTGAGAGGTTTAAAGCCTGTGTTTCCTAAGTCAAAAAGCTCGTGAAAGCTAAAATATGCCTCAATTACATCATTCATATGTATTTAAAAATTTCTTCAAGGTCGGTTGCTTCGCCCACTAAAGTGTTATCATCTAAATGTTGTAATGTTGCAAGGATATTTTTTGCATTTTGCGGATTTTTTGTGTGATGGCTCGCACCCCTGTAAAACAGCACATCAATCCCTGCAAAAACGGCGGATTTAAGCCCTGCAATGCTATCTTCCACCGCTAGGCACTCCTCTTTTTTAGCTCCAAAGTAGGAGATGGCTTTAAGGTAGACATCAGGTGCGGGTTTTGAGACTTGCACGCTTTCCACTCCAAAAATCCTCTCTGGTTTAAAGAATTTTTCCATACCAACTTTTTGCAAGTATCCCATAATTGCCTCAAATGAGGAATTGGAGCAAATGGCCATATCAAGCCCTTGGTTTGATAGTTTTTGCAAGGTTTTAAGGGCGTTTTTTGTTGTTATAACATTGTTTGAGGTTAGCTCCTTGGCACGGATTAAGGCTTTTTGAAAAGCTAGGTTGATGTCCTTTTTTGGCTCTAAAGTGGCAATTTCAGCAAAAACATCTTTCCATCCCCTGCCGTTAAAATAATCCATACAGTAGTCCAGCGTGTATTTTGGGTTGATTTCTATGAGGATTTCCGAAGCGGCGGTGTCGTAGAGAATTTGGCTATCTACAAGTGTGCCATCAAAATCAAATAAGATAAATTTTTTCATAAACAAGGTATATATAAGAATGTTATATCAAATTTGTGGTTAGTGCAAGTTTTATTTTAGCTCTCTTTCAAAATTTTAAGCCCTGCTTTGATTAAATCGCTAAGTGAAATTTGGGGGTTTTCGTTAAAGACGGAAAGGCAGGCGGAGTAGCTACTTTGCCTTGAAAAACCTAGACTTTCCATTGCTAAGCTTGCGTCCCTCACTAAGTTAAATGTGGAGCTTTCGGAAGGCTTCTCTTCCTCGTGAATGTGGTTTAAAATGAGAGTTGATGTCAGGTTTGCGGTGTTTTTCTTTGGCTCTTTTTTCATCTCGGTTATGAGGCGAACTGCGAGCTTTTCTCCCACTCCAGAAACTGATGTAAAGAAGCTTTTTTGCTCGTTTTCTATGGCAAAAATTATGTCGTTCACCTTAAATGAGGAGAGCATTAGTAGGGCAATTTTGGAGCCCACGCCCGAGACTTTTAAAAGGGAGCGAAACCAGATTAAATCTTTGTAAGTTTCAAAGCCAAAAAGGGTTATAGAGTCCTCCTTTACAATTGTTTCTATAAATAAAGATGCCCCGCCTCCGAGGCTTTGTTTTGCCAAAACTCCCGTGGGGCAGAATGCGGTGTATCCAACCCCTCCTGAGGTTTGAATTAGGAGGAAGTCCTCCCCTATTGCCCTTACAATTCCTTCAAGAAACCCTATCATATCAATTTAATTATTAAAACGGTGCAGATGCCAGCAAAAATGCCCGCTAAAATATCATCTAGCATTACTCCTAAGGCGTTTTTTAGGTTTTTATCAAGGTAAGAAATTGGAAAGGGTTTTAGGATGTCAAAAAAGCGAAAGAAGGCGAAAGAAAGCCCAAAACTCACTAAATCATTAGCTTCAGGGGTGAAAAATTTAACAAAAAAGAGGCATATCCACACGCCCACAACTTCATCAATTACAACTTCTTTAGGGTCATCTTTTTTAGTAATTTCGGTGTATTTGTGAGTTGCAATAGTGCCTAGTAAAAAAAATACATAAATGATGTATTGAAAATCGTAAAAAGAGATGTTGTGAAAGAATGGAAAAATAACCAAAAGCCCAGCAATTGTGCCAAAAGTTCCGGGAGCTTTTTTAATTTGCCCCACATAAAAAAATGTTGCGATTAATTTTGCAATTAGGAAGTTCATATTTATATCATCACTTTTGCGGTTAAAGTTGCCTCCGTCACTAGCTTTCCTTCCACATATGCAAAGCATTCAAACTTAGAAAGGGGACCTCTAGATTTAACAAGTTTTGCCTCAATTTTAAGGGTATCACCCGGAACAACAGGAAGCCTAAATTTTGCGTTTTCTATGCTAAGAAAAAAGAACAAATTACCTGCCTGCAAATTTTTATCCGACTCTAAAGCACAAATGCCCGCCGCCTGTGCCATTGCCTCCACAATTAAAACCCCCGGCATAATTGGTTTTTGAGGGAAGTGACCTTGAAAAAACGGCTCGTTTATTGTAACATTTTTAATTGCAACAATAGTTTTTGCCTCTATGTCAAGAGATTCTACCTTATCTATCAATAAAAATGGATATCTGTGAGGTAAAAGCTCCATCACCCTTTCAATAGAAAAGCTAAGTAAGTTTTTATTTCCAAAAATAGACATGTTATTTTTCTTTAAATATTAGATTTTTAAGTTTTATTTGCATTCTATCCCACTGTATTTTTGGAATAGCAGGAAAGCCTGCAATTACTTGCCCCTTCTCCTTGACGGTCTTTGCAACGCCAGATTTTCCAGCAACTTGAGTGAAGTCTGCTATATGAATATGCCCAGCTACTCCAACTTGAGCTCCTAAAAAGCAAAAATTACCTATCTCGCCACTTCCAGCAATTCCAGTTTGCCCTGCAATAAATGTTGCCATTCCAATTTTAACACCGTGTGCAACTTGAACGAGGTTATCCACCTTTGCATTATCCATAATTTCGGTATCTTCAAGGCAACCTCTATCTATTGCTGTGTTTGCACCAATATCAACAAAATTGCCTATCTTTACACCAGAAATTTGAGGAATGTATGTGTGCTTGCCCGTTTTTAAATTTGGAGCAAAACCAAAGCCAGAAGTTCCAATTCTTACACCTGAGCGAATTATGCAGTTTTCTCCAATTTTGGCAAACATTATGGAGCAATTATCGTGAATT
>JBIKUA010000103.1:0-3583 GCA_044347825.1 Candidatus Deianiraeaceae bacterium
TATCCCCCAAATTTTAAGGGCAAAACGGCTGTTTAAACCTAAATATATTATGATTTCTCCAGTTTTTGCAACCAAAACTCATCCAGATGCAAAACCTTTGGGGGCAATGAAGCTTTTTAAGATGATAAACCTTATAAACGGCAACTTTATTGCACTTGGAGGGCTTAATGAAAAGAGATATAAATTATTAAAAAAACTTGATTTTAAAAATAAATTAAAAGGGTTTGCAGGAATTAGAAATTTTTTGCTTACACGATGAATTAAAATGTGCTATTTTTTCTTGATTTCCTTTCCGCATAATATATATTATGTAAAAAAGATTTTTGTAAATTCCTCAAAAACCATATTTTTCAAAATTCTTACTCCAAATTTATTTTCTTGCAAAATGCGGTTGTTTTGTTTTATAATTAACTATCGTGCTTATAGATTTGCACGGCTTTTAAAGGAGATTAAAGGAGGTTATAAAAGCAAGGATCTAAATATATCCTTTCTTTTATAAACTTACATTCCCAACAAAACACCTATCTTTTTTAGAAATTTCCTAGATACATTTTGTGCGTAGCTTAGAGCCGTAGTGTATATACATCCAAAAATGAAGTAAATAAATATAAAAACAAGAGGATGTATGCATCTACGGGGATTAAGCAAGCCAAAATTAGCAGGAAAGAGCAAAAAAGATTATAAGTAGTATCTAGCCCCTATTCTCATTCCTACATTTGATGAATGAACTTTGTGAAGCTCATCAACTTTATTCACTAAAGATGAAATATCTGCATTTTTAAGGTCTACCTTTTGCGGAAAGTAAGCCGTTATGTCAGCAAAAATCGCTAATTTCTTAAATTTTTTCTGCAAACCTATGCTACCCGTGAACATTTTTGCAGAAAGATTGCCCGATTTCAACTCGCAAGTGCTAGGCGAAAGCTGGCAACCCTGCCCCAAATCAAATTTAGATTGCACCTTACCTTTTTGGCTTGCAAACCCTCCACCAAAGTAAATATCAAACAAAAATAAATTTATCGCTAAATTCAATCTAGCTCCAATAGTGCTACTTTTTTTATACTCAAAGTTCGCAGATATATTCTGCCCTTGCACATTCTCACTTAATGTTATCCTGTCATTTTTGCCAAAAGACCCTTCCGCAAACCCCTCAAGATAAAGTCTAACAATAAGAAGATCCACTTCCAACCCACCATTCAAACCTAAAGATGGAGAAATTCTTGAGTCAACATTAAACTTAACATCGTTTTTCACCGCATCCTTAATTCTGCTTTCCAAAACCGATGCCGTGCTTTTAGTTCCCGCACCATAACCTCCAATATAAGGGTTTAAAATCCCTGCATTTGCAACGCTTGCAAATCCACTTAGTAAAAATAATAACTTTTTCATTTTAAAAAAATTCGTTCAATATTATTTTAAAGATAAATTTTCAAATGTCAAGATTCTCAAGAATTTTCAATATCCTTTCCGCTTTTGACGCAAGTTCGCTTCCTTCAATTGCAAAAACAACCTTATTTTCAGGATGTATTTTAACGATTTTTGGATTTTTAATAGCGTAAGAAAGTAGCCCCGCCCCACTTTTAAATGTAGCTTCGTGAACAAAAATAACCGCCCCCTTCGTGCCAATTTCAAACTTTGCAACCCCAAGTGCCTTACATCTCATTTTAATTTTTACTATCGCAATTAAGTTCACCACCCCTTCAGGCAATTGACCAAATCTATCCGCCATCTCCTCACTTAAAGCGTGAAGCTCATCAGGGGAAGAAACAGCAGAAATTCTGCGGTAAAACTCAAGCCTTAAATTAAAATCAGGAATGTAAGCTTCAGGTATCAAAACCTGCATACCAATTTTCACCTCAGGCACAAAATCCTCACTCTCCCCTTTAACCCCTCCCGTTTTAAGCTTCTCCACCGCCTCCGCAAGCATCTCCTCATAAAGCTCAATTCCAACGCCAGAAATCTTGCCAGACTGCTCCTCTCCAACCAAATTTCCAGCTCCTCTAATATCCATATCCGTCCCCGCTATTTTAAATCCCGAGCCGAGGCTTTTTATGTTAGTCATCGCAATAAGACGGTTTTTTGCAGGGCTTCCATCTTGAATTTTACTAGGTTCCGCAAGTAAATAAGCATAGCTCTGCACCGCTCCTCGCCCCACTCTTCCACGCAGTTGATAAACGGCAGAAAGCCCAAACATATCCGCCCTGTAAATAATTATCGTGTTCGCAAAGGAAATATCAATTCCACTCTCTATTATTGAAGTCGTCACCAAAACATCCAGCCTGCCTTCGTAAAAATCAAGCATAACCTCCTCAATTTTGCTTGCCGTCATCCTTCCGTGAGCCATTCCAAAGCGAACTTCAGGAAGAGCCTCCTCCAATTTTGCCTTCTGCTCCTCAAGGTCTGTAATTCTAGGGCATACGAAAAATGTCCTCCCTCCCCTCGCCTTCTCCCTCGTAATTGCAGAACAAAGCACAATTATATCAAACGGCATAAGAAAAGTTTTAGGAAGAAGCCTATCAAACGGCGGAGTTGAAATAATTGAAATATCACGAAGCCCCGAAAGAGACATTTGAAGCGTGCGAGGTATCGGAGTTGCAGAAAGCGAGAGGAAGTGAACGCCCTCCCTCCCCTGTTTTAGCTTCTCCTTCTGCTTCACCCCAAAATGTTGCTCCTCATCTATTATAAGCAAATTGAGGTTTTTAAAGCGGAGTTTATCCCCAAATAAGGCGTGAGTTCCTATCAAAATATCAACCTCCCCAAGCTCAATTTCCGCCAAAATCTCCCCTTTGAGCTTCGCCTCCGTGTTTCTAGAAAGTTCACGAATTCTAAGCCCCGTCCCCGCAAACCTCTCCGTAAAATTGTTAAAATGTTGCCTCGCTAAAATCGTCGTTGGCACAACAAGAGCCACCTGCCCGCACTTTCCACACAAAAAACTCGCCCTCATAGCTACCTCCGTCTTTCCAAAGCCCACATCTCCACAAATTAGCCTATCCATCGGTCTCCCACTTGTCAAATCGGCTATACAATCGTTAATTGCAAGCTCTTGGTCGTCCGTAAGGGCAAAAGGAAAGGCGTTTGCAAATTGCTCATACTCCTCCTCGTTAATTATAATTTCAGGAGCCGTAAGGAGCTTTCTCTTAGCCGCCACCTCCATCAGCTTTTCCGCTATCTCAAAAATGCGGGACTTCGCCTTCGCCTTCCTCGCTTTAAAAGAATTTCCCCCCAGTTTATCAAGCACGGAAAGCCTCTCTTCCTCGGGAATTTCCCCCCCATACTTCTTAACTTGATTGATGTTGTAGATGGGAATGTAAAGAGCGTCGTTATTTTGATAGATGACTTTAACAACATCGCACTTAATGCCTGCAGTATCAAGGGTTACAACCCCCTCAAAAAGCCCTACCCCAAACTCTGTGTGAACCACCAAATCCCCTTTTTCAAACTGATTGAGAGAAATTTTGAGCTTTTGCGTGTTAAGAGCCTTCTTCTTTTTTGCAGAAGTTACCTGCTTGCCAATTATCATTTCATCAGCAATTACAAGCAAATCGGGGCGTTCAAACCCCTCATTTAACTCGTAGACGCAAATCCC
>JBIKUA010000104.1:0-3534 GCA_044347825.1 Candidatus Deianiraeaceae bacterium
AATATAGCAATTATCGCACACGTTGACCACGGAAAAACCACATTGGTAGACGCATTACTTGCTCAAAGTGGAACTTTTAGAGAAAATCAGGAAGTAGCAGAAAGAATTATGGACTCTAACGACCTTGAGAAAGAAAGAGGAATTACAATTCTTGCAAAATGTACCGCTATTTATAGAGATGACTTTAAAATCAACATCATAGATACCCCCGGTCACGCCGATTTTGGCGGAGAAGTTGAGCGAATTCTTGGAATGGTGGACGGAGTTGTTTTGCTTGTGGACGCAGCGGAAGGGCCAATGCCTCAAACGAAATTTGTGCTTTCAAAAGCCTTAAAATTAGGAATTAACCCTATCGTCGTTATCAATAAAATTGATAGAGCGGACGAACAACACAATGTAGTTTTGGATAAAGTTTTTGACCTATTTGTTTCCCTTAACGCAAACGATACTCAACTTGAGTTTCCCTTCCTTTTTGCAAGCGGGAGAAACGGCTGGTGCGTAAATAGCGTGAATGAATTAGATGAGCATAAACAACCAAAAGGCGAAAAAAGCCTTAAAGCACTTTACGATATCATTCTAAGCCATGTTCCAATGCCAAAAATCAACGAGGAAGAAAAAGGCTTTTCAATGCTTTCCACCATTCTTCATAAAGACCAATTCTTTGGAAGAACCCTTACAGGAAAGGTATTTTCAGGCGTAGGAAAAATGAACTCAATGGTTAAAGCGCTAAACTTAAAAGGAGAAAAATTTGAAGAATTTAGATTAACAAAATTATTCACCCATCTTGGAGTGCAAAAAATCCCTACCGATAGCGTAATTGCGGGGGATATAGTTACAGTGGCAGGAATGGAAAAGGCCACAGTTTCCGATACCATCTGTGATTTATCCGTTGAAAATGCAGTAAAATCCACACCGATAGACCCTCCTACAATGTCCATCACAATTGGAGTGAACAACTCTCCACTTGCAGGAACGGAAGGCACAAAAGTTACATCTCAATTGATAAAAGCTAGGTTGTTAGCAGAAGCAGAAACAAATGTTGCAATTACCGTAAAAGAATCCAGCGAAGCAGGAGACGCCTTTGAAGTTGGAGGAAGAGGTGAGCTTGGGCTTGGAGTTTTAGCTGAAACTATGAGGCGTGAAGGCTTTGAAATTTCCATATCCCGCCCTAAAGTTTTATTTAAAATGGAGAATGGGCAAAAACTAGAGCCAATTGAAGAAGTTGTTGTAGATGTTGACGATGAATACGCAAACACCGTTATTTCCGCCCTTAACATTCGTAAAGGTGAAATGGTAGAAATGGTTTCAGGTAACGGCAGAACAAGGCTAATTTACAATGTTCCTTCCCGTGGGCTTATTGGATATCAAGGAAAGTTCCTAACCGAAACCCGTGGAAGCGGAATTTTAAACAGAATATTCAAGGAATACGCACCTTATAAAGGAGATATTGACACCATGAGAAACGGTAGCCTAATTTCCAACGACACAGGAGAAAGCGTTGCCTACGCTATTGATAAACTTCAAGATAGAGGTAAATTCTTCATCGGTCCTAACGAAAAGGTTTATCAAGGAATGATAGTAGGTGAAAACTCTCAAACACAAGAACTTGAAGTGAACATTCTAAAGGCAAAACAACTAACAAATGTGCGTGCTTCAGGCTCTGATGATGCAATTAAGCTTGTTCCACCTATAAGAATGACGCTAGAGGAAATGATGGCATACATCCTAGATGACGAGCTAGTTGAGGTTACCCCAAAAAGCCTAAGATTAAGAAAGAAATACCTTAACTCAACGGATAGAAAAAAGTTTGGTAGTAAGTAATTACTTTTGAAATAGAAGTTTTACGCATTTTGCGTCATCAAAATTATACTTTGTTTCACCTATAATTTGGTAGTTTTCATGCCCTTTTCCTGCAATTAAAATTACATCATCAGGTTTTGCAATTTCTACTGCCTTTTTTATTGCTTCGCTTCTATCCCCAATTTCAATGAAGTTATTTGTTAAAAATCCTGATATTATCTGCCTTCTTATTTCTTCAGGGCTTTCTGTGCGTGGGTTATCGTCTGTTATTATTGAAAAATCTGCATTTTCACAGGCTAATTTTCCCATTATTGGTCTCTTGCTGGCGTCTCTATTCCCGCCGCAACCAAAAACAACAATTATTTTGCCAACAAGCCCTTCTTTTAGCGTTGTAATTGCTTTTAAAAGAGAGTCTGGCGTGTGAGCGTAATCAACAAAAATATAAGGTTTTTTGTGAACGCACTCTAGGCGACCTTTAGGAGCTAAAAGTTTAGGGAAAATTTCTGCAATTTGCTTTATATTAAAACCAAAATACTTACAAATTTCAAGCACAAATCCTATATTTTCTAATTGAAATCTGCCTGCTAAATTGAGGACGAACTTCTCTTCTTCAAATTTAAATTCACTACCTTCAGGAGTTATTTTCTCCTCCTCAAGCTCCTTCAAAGATGTGGTAGCTGGAAAAACGGCTTTCATCTTTTCAAATATCGAACTTCCTGCAATTGCAAGCCCATTTTTCTTGAGATGATTGAGAAACAAAAGAGATTTTGCCTCAAAATAGCTTTCCATCGTTTTGTGAAAATCTAAATGGTCTTGCGTAAAGTTTGTAATGCAGGCAACATCAACTTCAACGCCCCTTATCCTGCCCCCCACAAGCCCAATTGAGCTTGCTTCAAAGCACGCCACCTCAACTCCTCGTGATTTTAGAAGTGCAAGATAGTAGTAAAATGAGATGGTATCTGGCGTTGTTAGCTCGCTTTCTTCAAGTTTTTTGATTTTTCCGTCATACAAAAAAACCCCTAAAGTGCCAATAAAACCTGCTTTTTTGCCCAGCATTCCAAGAGCCTGCATAGAGAGAAATGCGGTGGAAGTTTTGCCATTTGTGCCAGTAATTCCAACTAAATGGTTTGGTAAATCATACATTTCCTTGAGTATATCAGGAAGATTTGCCTCAAGGTTTTTGTCAAAAATAAACTCAACGCCCTTGTAATTTATTGTTTCAAAAGGTAATTTTGAGGAGTAGTAAATGCAGGTTGCACCTCGTTCTATCGCTTGTTTTACGAAGTTGTGACCGTCCACCTTTTCCCCCTTTCTCGCAAAAAATATACTCCCCTCTAAAACTTCTTTTGAGCTTGCGGTTGCGTGCCTCGGTTTCATATCTTTTGCAGTCGTTTCAATACTTCTTTGTAGTAATCTACAATATTTCCAAGCCCCTTTCTAAAGACATCTTTATCAAAGCTTTTGCCTGTTTCTAAGTCCCACAACCTGCAGGAATCGGGGGAGATTTCATCTGCAAGCATAATTTTGCCACCTGCATCAAAGCCAAATTCAATTTTAAAATCTACAAGTTTAAAACCGCACTTCCCAAAAACTTCCTTCAAAATAGTATTGATTTTTAGGGCATACTCCTCAAGAATTTCAATTTGAGGCTTCTTTAAAATTTCAAGGCAAATAATTTGATTTGGAGAAATCATAGGGTCGTTTAATTCATCTTTTTTATATAAGAAATCAACT
>JBIKUA010000105.1:0-3532 GCA_044347825.1 Candidatus Deianiraeaceae bacterium
CGTGAGCAGTACTAATTGTAATACCTCTCGCTTTTTCCTCTGGAGCTTTGTCAATATCATCATACTTTTGCTTTTTTGCCAAACCTTTGTTAGCTAAAACGGAGGTAATAGCAGCTGTAAGTGTTGTTTTACCGTGGTCAACGTGACCAATGGTACCAACATTAATATGAGGTTTCGTCCTCTCAAACTTTTCCTTAGCCATAATATAAGAAATAAATAAAATTTAAGAGAAATAAAAATGATTTTTTATTATTTGTCAAGCTAAATCTTTATTTTTTTGTTGATTTTTTATTACATCTTGCAATAAAGCACCTTCGCTTGTTAAAAGTTCCATTTTTAAGACGCAAAATTTTGGCTGAAGGTCGTGAGGGATTTTAACAAAATCTTTCTCGGTTGTTATCGGTTTTAAGCCTTTTTTATCTGCATCCATGATGATTTTCTCCAGTTCGCTCCTAGTGTAAAAGTGATGGTCTTTAAACTCCAATTTTTGCTCCACTTTCAAGCCTAATTTTTCAAGAGAAGAAAAGAACTTTTGGTTAATTGCAAGCCCAGAAAAAGCAAGATACCCTCCCCTCCAGTTCTCGCTTAAGTAAAAACTTCGTGTTAAAATGAATTCAGGAATTGCAGTTTGCACCCCCTCCCCCTCAATGTTAAAAACCGCATTAGCACGAGATAAAGCAGACGATACAGGCTCTCTCAACGCACCAGCAGGAAGCAAAAACCCATTGCCAAACTTCAACTTGCCATCAACAACCAAAATGTTGAAATCCTTGATAATTGAAGGGTTTTGAAAGCCGTCATCCATTATAATTACATCCTCCAAAATAAGCGATTGATTGGCGATAATTTCCCTGTAAGAAGAAAACAAATACACAGGAGCCACCTCCAAAAGCAACCTCGGTTCATCACCCGTTTCCTCTGCGTTCATATTACTGGAAAGGCACTTAAAACCCTTGCTTTTTCTGCCATATCCACGAGAGAGGAAGCAAACTTTTAGCCCTTCGCTTTTTAGCAACTTCGCAAGCAAAATTGCCGATGGAGTTTTGCCCGCCCCCCCAACCGTTACGTTGCCTACACAAATAACAAATTTGTTTGCAATTTTTTTAGGTTTAATAAAGCAATTTCTAAGGAGTGTTGAAATGAAAAAAAGGGCGGAAAGCGGAAGTAAGAGAATTGAAATGAGGGATTTTTGATAAAAAAAAAGTGGGGTGTTCATTTTTCTAAAAAGATTCTACAATCTAATTTGTGTAAATGAATTTTGTCGATCCAGCTTTTTAGTATTATCCTTTCCATCGTTTTTAGGCTTAGCATACTGAGAAAGTCTTGAAGAGCTTTCGTCTGTATGTTTTGGTGGTTGTTCTATAATAATATTAATGCGTGAAGCAGGTTGCGACCTCTCATTTTCAACATCTTTAACTGCTTGTGTGAATTTATTGGGTTGAACTTCTTTGCCATTTAATGTAATTTGACCATCAGAAACTTTATAAACATCTTTGCCAACTTCCACCTTTAACTGCTTATCGTTAAAAAGTTCATCAAACTTCTTGGCAAATTCTTGAGGGTGAGTTTTCATATAAATTTCCTTATCAACCCCATCTTCCTTGTATGTTATTTTAGGATAAGTCATGTTAAACTCATCTGGCTGAAACACTACTTCTGCAGGATTTATAAGCGACTTCACTTTAATGACATCTTCTTTATTTAAATTCATTTCTAACCGAGTTGAAAACTTTATATCTGAGATCTTTCCTTCGTTATCTAAAACTGGCGTTATACTGCTTATAGAGTATTTAACAAAACTTTCTTCGTTAGATGAATTTTTCACTGCCACGATGTCGTTCTTTATAGGTGTATTTTCGTAATTTCTTGGTTTCTCTAAAATATCATATAGTAAGTCACTCCAATCCTTATCATGAACTTTAACTTGAGTATCAAGTGCAAATAGTCCATCATTCAGATATACTTGCTTATCTTGAAAAAATTTAATATAGTATTTAAATTTTATATGCTCTTCTACCTTAGAATCATCAACGATTCCCTGTTGTGATAATTTTTCTTTTATAAATTCCTGAATTACTTCGAATCCCTGGTTATCGAAGATAATTACACTTCCGTCCATGTAAGCTGGCACAGGCTGAGTGCTATCATCTATTTTAACACTGATATGAATTGCAGGTTTTAACATACGATTTCTAAAATCTTGTGCTATATTAGGAGAAATGCCTTTTATATCACAATCATCTTCTTTTGTTGCATTTTTTAATTTAAATTTTAAATTTGTGATATCGTAATCTAGCCCAAATATTTCTCTTTCTTCGTTTTTTGAAACATTATCTCCCCCTCCTGATGATTGACTATTTGAATCGCTCTTCCATTTGATACTGGCTTCAATATTTTGTTTAATTTGGCTTGAATTATCTTCATATCCAGCGTTTTCATTTACATTTGCTAGATCATTGTTAGAGCTATTATTATCGTCGTTTAGAGTAAAGCTATCAGTAAAGCTATCAGTAATGTTAGCATCCGATTTATTATTCACCAGAGATTGCAATGATTTTATAACTTTGTTTCTAGGATAAACTGGTTCGCCACTTTTATCTTGAGAGGAGTTGGAAGATGCAACAATGCTATTATTTGCATTATTTTGTTCATCACTATCACTATCACTATCACCATCATAACTATTACTATCACTATCATCACTAGAAATGATAAAGCTATTATTATCATCAGAACTGATAAAGCTATTATTATCATCAGAACTGCTAACGCTAACATTATCACCATCATTTTTAATAGAGAGTTGATTTTTTTGCCTATGATTAACTATTGTATTCTCTTCTGTATTCTTTTTATTATTATCTATCATAAATAAATTAAAGCTTAATTATATAAATTAATTATTTTAGATTTTGCAATAGAGGAGCCTCTTGCTACACTCAAACAAATACTGAAAGTTTTTATACACCTGTGCATAAAAAAATAAATCTATTTAAAACCTTAATATTATAAAATATTTTTTGATATTTGTCTAGTGTTTTTTAGAAATATTTTAAGGAAATTTATATTTAGAAGTAAAAGCAATAAAGAATTAGGAGGAAACCTCAAGAAATTTCAAAGTTTTGCAAGTGCAAGCACCGTGGAGTTGACAATTTCCTCAAAATCTGCACCATACCTCACAATTTGCACAGGTTTTGCAAAGCCTGTAATAACAGGGCCTATAACCGTGCTGGAGCTACTAATGTGCTTAATTAAGCTAGTTGCCATGCTTCCCGCTACTAAATTGGTTGCAATTAATATATTTGCAGAACCAGAAAGTTTGCAGAAAGGATAGCTCTTACGAGGGTTTTCAGAAAGTGCAACATCAACCGTCATCTCGCCATCGTATTCAAAATCTACCTTTTGGTTATCTAAAATTTTTAGCGTATCTTGAATAAGTGCCGTTCCGCAAGCTTCTCTAGACCCAAATGTGGAGTAAGAAATAAAGCTCACTCTAGGCTCAAGGTTTAAAAGTTTAGCAGTTTTTGCAAGG
>JBIKUA010000106.1:0-3529 GCA_044347825.1 Candidatus Deianiraeaceae bacterium
GAGGCATGCAAAGCGGATGTAAAAAAATTAGGAATATCAGGCAAAATACAGTCTTTCCTCAAGGATAAAAACGAAATTTTAGACAATAACCTAAAAATCAAAAATCCCGAGCTTTACTCCAGCGGAAAGGTGAAAATTGGGGATAGGGCGTTTATCGTTTTAGGCGTGAAAGATGGGTGTATTAAAATTTTGAACGAAAGTAAGGTTGAATTATACGCAGAACAGGAGTATTTTTTAATTTCAGGTTGTGATAAAACTTTGAAGTGTTGTCAGGAAGTTCACAAAAACGCCGTCAATTTTCAAGGTGAGCCATTTGTGTTTGAAAAATTCTCAAGCTCCTTCTTTCAACCGAATTAACTCCTCATTTATCCGTTTTACAGCCTTAAAATCATTGTTTTTAATCGCTATCGCCTTCTCCTCATTCAATGTTTGGCACACAAAATCGGTGTAAATTTTCATATAAAATTCTTTTGGGTCAACCACATTTTTTAGCGGATATTTCAAAGATATTTCCTCGTTTAGAGATAAATCCGCCATTTCCCCTTTGATAATTTTTTCTAGCTTTTTAGATGTAAAGGGTACGAAGTTTTCAAAGTAGAAATCTTCTTTAAAAAATTGTGGAAATTTCAAAAACAATGCAAAAAGAAGGCAATCCCTCACAGAAAGTTCAGTTTTAGGCAAAATTATAGCTTCAACAATCTTTCGCTTTTCTTTTTTTGCATTAAAAATTCTGTTTTTAAAATAAGACTGATAATTTTTTTTTATAATAGGATTAGCGATTTTTTCGCAAAATTTTAGAAGATTACTCTCAAAAATTGATGCTTCATTAGGGTTAGAAAAATCAATATTTTGGTTGAAAATTTCAAAAATTCTCTCATACAAAGGTATTTTTTGAGAAATTTTTTGAGCCATTTTTTCCGCCCCAAACTTCTCTAAAAATTCGTCCGCATCCTTAGCTTCAAGGCTTAAAAAATGCAAAGCCCTTTCAGGAGTTAAAAATGGAAAGCACAATTCAATTGAGCGTTTTTCTGCCTTTTTTCCTGCATCATCCGAGTCGTAACAAAAAATCAGCTCGCTTGAAGCATTAAACAGAAGATTAATTTGCTCCTCCGAAAACGCCGTTCCCATTTGAGCCACGGTAGATTTAAAGCCATTTTGATGCATTTTAATTACATCTAAATACCCCTCTACGATGATTATTGGTAGCCGTGTTTTTTTAGCCTTTTCAAGCCCATAAATCACACGATTTTTCTTAAAAATCTCACTTTCCTTAGAGTTTATATACTTTGCAAGCTTCATCTCCTCCTGCTCTTTTGTAAAAATCCGCCCACCAAAAGCCACAACCTTGCCATGCAAGTCGCAAATAGGAAACATAATACGCCCCCCAAAAGTATTATAAAACGAGCCATCGTCCCGCTTTCCAATTAGCCCCAGCTTCAACATTTCGTCTATTTTATCAGGAAAATAAGATATTAAAAAATCTCCCTCCCGCGGGCAAAAACCAATTTTAAAATCCGCAATTATCTCATCAGAAAGAAACCTTCTTTTTTTTAAATACTGCATCGCCATCTGCCCTCCATCTGTTTTAAGTTGAGAGGAAAAAATCTCGCAAACTCTCTCAAGAATAGACTTTTGCTCTAAGGTTTGCTTGTTTTCGTCAGGCTTGAATTTTGCTAAAGTAATGCCATATTTCTCTGCTATTTCCTCCAAAGCTTCCGCAAATGAAGTGCGTTTATATTCTTGCAAAAATGTGAATATATTTCCACCCTTATTGCACCCAAAACAATAGAAGAATTTTTTATCGTCGTCTACCCTAAAAGATGGACTTTTTTCATTATGAAAAGGGCATAAACCTAGATAAGCTCTACCATGCAAAGGCTTGAGTTTAACAAAATGCCCAATTAATGAGGAAGGACTAACTAAATCAAGAACTAAGCTTATATTATCCGTCATTCCTTCTCAGCTATAATTGTTTCACCGCAAACCATAGTTTGACCAAGCATCACCTTAACTTTAAATGTAAGGGGAATGTATAAGTCTATCCTGCTACCAAACTTGATAATTCCGTATCTTTCACCAGCTTCTAGCTTTTTATCCGCAGAAACATCGCATATAATTCTTCTTGCAATTAATCCTGCAATTTGCACAACCGCAAATTTACCGTGATTAGAGTTGATAATTACAGTATTTCTCTCGTTTTCCTCACTTGCTTTATCCACGCCTGCATTAAGGAATTGACCCTTATGATAAATCACCTTTTCCACAATTCCAGCAACTGGAGAGCGGTTGACATGCACATTAAAAACATTAAGGAAAATACTAATTTTTTGCATTTCTTCATTAATACCGATTTCAGAAGGTGGAACACGCCTTGAAATATCAACAATTACGCCGTCCGCAGGGGAGGAGACGATGCCCTCGGATTTATTGGTAATTCTTTCAGGGTCTCTAAAAAAGTAAATGCACCACATTGAAACAAGCAAGAAGGCAAAACCTAGAAAATGAGACAATAAAAAGCCTAAAATAATTAGCAAAAAGGATATAAAAATATACGCATAACCCTCTCTGTGAGTGTGCTTTATAATTTTGCTCAAAAACCTTGTAATTTCTTCAAAAATCACCTTAAAAAACATATAAAAAAGATTTATTTAAAAGAAATATAGAAAGGGTTTTTTTAAATTGCAAGCTTTTTTATAAAAAAATGTTGCAATATTGAAAAAAATGTTATACAATCAAGTAAATTTGTAGCAAAATTATGTTAAACAAAGGTATATTTTTTATTTTTTTATTGGTTTTTCAGTTAAAATTTTTAACTGCATTTGGCTACCAACCCGTAAATAAACAGCCCGTTAATTACAGGCCAATAGTGGGCTTAGAAGCTAAAGAAAACAAGATTGAAGATGAAGGAACTCGTGAGATTTTAATCAAAAAAAATGAGGTTGTAAAAACTAAAAATCCCGCTAACCCTAATTTTAGAAGCACAAATTACAACGAAGAAAAAAATTTTTATGTACTTTTTGGCTACAATAATCAGGCATACACAAAGGTTTCTCACGATTTATTCGGCAAAAATTCAGTTTTAAATTTTGCAACACCTATATCAGGCAAAAGGTTTGGAGGAGAGATGTTTTTAGGCGGAAAATTCGGCGATGAAAGAGATATTTTGCTTGAAATTGGAGTAGATTACAATTTTGCGTATCTAGAATTAAAAACAAAAGACACAATCGGGCTTCATGCTATTAGCCCTTCCATTAGAATTGCCTATAAAATTCTATCTTTTGATGATTTTTCGTTTTATCTTGGAGCTTCGGGGGGAATGTCAATTTTAGATTTTGTCTACGGAGATGAATACAGCGTAAAATATGGCTTACAATTTGGCTCACTTGCTCGCTTAACATACAATATAAATAATAGTTTTGAGGTTTTTTTTGGGCATAAATTTTTCTATAATTCAAAAAAAGATTTTACAATTAAAAACACAATTTACACGACAGAATTTTGGGGTCATAATGTAAATTTAGGCTTTAAA
>JBIKUA010000107.1:0-3506 GCA_044347825.1 Candidatus Deianiraeaceae bacterium
AATCTCCCGCCTTTACTCCCGCTTTAAATGCTGGCGTATCATCTATTGGGGCAACAACTTTAACAAATCCGCTATCTGAAACAATTTGAATTCCAAGCCCGCCAAATTCTCCCGTCATTGAATCTTTAAACTTGTTGTAATCTTGCGGTTTTAAATAGTTTGAATGAGGGTCCATACCATTCAACCCTCCGTTTAATGAATTGTAGACGAATTCTTCCTCGTTAAAATCATCAACATATAATTGAGATGAAGCCTCTTTTATCTGGTGGTAAAGAGTAATATCAGCTTTTTGCTTTCCCTGTGGTTTTATTTGATTTTGCGTAGTTTGTGCTAAAGAAACGGCAAAAAATCCGCAAAATATCAAGTTAAAAATCAAGTGTTTCATATGTAATACTAGGTTTAATATTGGGTATCTTATCAAGCAAAATTTCTTTAAATGCAAGCTTTGATTTTATAATACTATACCAATCTTTAATTAATGGCGAAACTCCAACCCATTTTATCTCGGACAGGTAATCCAAAATAGAAAGATGGGAGCTGGCAACGACATCTGCAATTGTAAAACTCTCTCCCGCTAAAAAAGAATTATTGGAAAGCAAAAATTCCAAAAAATCTAAGTGTATTTGAAGGTTATACCTTGCAGCATTAAGCGAAACTACATCTGGAGTTTCATCTTGTTTTATGGTATGAATTACTTTTTCGTATAAAAACACCCGTGAAACTTCATTAAAGAATTTTTCATCAAACCAAAGTGCAATACTTTTAACTTTTATTTCCTCTTTTTCATCTAATGGCATAAGCTCTCCTTTTTTAGAATAATGACGCAAAATATGGCTTACTATAAGCTCGGAATGTGGTAATGTGAGACCGTTTTTACGCACAAGTAAAGGCACGGTTCCTATAGGAGAAATACGCAAAAAGCTCTCCCTTCTCTCCCAAAATCTTTCTTCTATCAAAACATATGGCACATTAAAATAAGATAAAAGAAAACGCACCTTTCTTGAAAAGGGGCAAAGTGGATAGTGGTAAAGTTTGTACATCAACTCCTCAAAATATTAACACTTTTTTATTATAGAAAAAAATTTTAATAGTCAAGATTAATAGTTAAAACATTTTTCTTAAAGTGTTGTCTTTTAAAATAAAATGATGGAATAACGCCATAAAAATATGTCCTAAGAGAATTATAGCAAGCAAAATGCCAGAAATTTCATGCAATTCTGCAAAAAAACTTCCTAAAGCTTGATTTTTTGTAAAAGCTTTTATTGTGAAAATGTTAAAAAAACTAACGCTATAACCTTTAAAAAGAGACATCATAAGCCCTGAAACAGGCATAAGAAACATAAAAATATAAAGAACAAAATGCCCTGCCTTGGCTAGTTTTAAAACGGCTCCTTTAGCATTAATTTTTGGCTTTTTGTTGAATATCTTCCAACCTAATCTAAAAAAAGCAAGCATTAAAATGAGCAATCCAAACGATTTATGTAAAAAGTAAAAATTTGGGTTAAATGAAGAGTTTGTCATAATAAATCCTACCGCTAATATACCAATTATCATCACAGCCATAATTGCGTGAATAATTACCGCAACTTTGCCGTATTTTTCTTCTGTATTTAAAATTGCCATAAAAATAAATTGCTTGCCTAGGTTTATCTTGAAATAAAAAATTTATTCGTCAAATAGTTTTTTTCTTTTTAGAAAGATTTTTAAAAAAGGTGTTAAAGCGTTTGAGATAAAAGGTTTTTTTACAGCAATATATCCAGCTTTCCAAGCTTTATCTTTGATTAAATCTTTATACCCTCCTGCGTTAGAGATATTTTCTATTACAACCCCTTCAATTAATTTTGCATCTTTTTTTGAAGGAATTATAGCAAAATTTAGGAACATTTTCATTATGGAATGCTTCTTGTATTCAATTAAATCTGCCTCCTCGCCAAAGCGTTTTTTAAGTAAAATTACAAAATCTAAAATTCCTTGCCACACTAAATTATTAACCTCCAAACGCCTCTTCTCAACTTTTTGTAAATCAAGTAGAATTGGATTTCCGTTTTCATCATATTTTATAGTTGTGCCAAATGGTGCGGAAAATATGACGCTTTCAATCAATCTTACAAAGCTAGTAAAAATCTTGAATTTAATTTTAGAAACCCCATCTGCTAAAAAGCCAAAACAATTTTTAAGCGTGGTAGACTCTTTGTTCGTGATAAGATAAAAACCAAAGACCTCATCTTCTTTTTTAATACTTGAAAGAATTTTTTGTATCGTTCCCCCATAACCCACATCGCAAAGCCCTAATTTACCATCTAAAACATTGGATTTATGAAGAAAGTTTAGAATATTCAACTTTTCGCCTTTTACTCTTTCTAAAATTTCATCTGCATAAAAATCAACTAATTTTTCTAGTCGTTGTTTTTGAGATTTGGTATAAATAAAAGATTTTATCTTTTGATTTAAAGATGTAAAGCCTATTTCTGCTAAATTATTTACAATTTTTTGTGGGTTGCACTCTAGTTTTTGAGTTATAAAATCTTGCACTGTGGAGTTTCTAAATCTTTTTGTAAAGTGCTTTAAAACATCATTTTTGGTATTGATGACAATTGGTAAAAGAGACCTACGGGAACATTCAAGATAGTGAGATTCTATACCTCTATTTCCATATAAAATTTCAAATGCTTTGTGAAGAATAAAGCCATCTCTTGCAACAAAAAACAGCTTTTTTATACCATTTTTTTGTGCCATTTTAAAAACCCAGCTTGTATAAGCAAAAATAACTGCCCCAAATCCTGCAAATCCTAAATTATATATATCGTTATTAAAGAGAGATTTTTTATCAATAGGGTTTTGCTCGCTGTCAATTCTTTCAAGCAAAAGACCTAAACTTGCAGATGTCAATGTGCAGTTTTCCCTTTTAAATAGACCTTTATATAGTTTATTTTTGTTTATTTCGTCCCTTAGTAGAGGTAGGTAAAAAGTTTGAAATCCATTCTTTTTTGCCTGCTCAACATCGGAAATTATATTATCCCCTATATGCAGTATTTCAGAGGGTAAAACTCCCATTTTAGATGCAACTAATGGGTAAATATTGCCAGTTTTTTTTCTTTTTTTTATAGAAGCAGATGAGAATACTGCGTCAAAATAAAAGCCGTTTTTGTTTAAAAGTTTGGTTAAAAGAGCTTCTTCAAAGTATATATCTGAGACGGCAATAATTTTAATGCCTTTTTCTTTCGCTTTCTGGTAAAGAAGCTTACCACTTGGGCGAGGGAAGCAAAGTTTTAACTCGGTTTCAATTTCTAAAAACTTCATCGCACCTCTAAATTTAACTGGAATTTCTGCAAATTGTTCGTATATTTCATCAATTGTAACCTCTTCTTTTGGAAATAGTTTTTCTCTTGTAGATTTTTCAACTTTTTTACGCAAATTTCTAAAATTACATTTCTTGCCCATCATTCTAGAGGCGAAAGGCTCTAAAAAGGAGAACAAATCTGTTGGTTTATAAAAAGGCCTTAAAA
>JBIKUA010000108.1:0-3390 GCA_044347825.1 Candidatus Deianiraeaceae bacterium
CGTGATTTTTTGAGTAGAGAGAATTTCATCTAACTTTTCTGGCTTTGCAATATCCTTGATAAATCCGCAAGCTTCCAATTCCTGTAAAACACCGCTTTAAACATAAATTTAAACCAAAATAGAAATTTTATATAAAGAAGTAAAAATAAAAAAGCAACTATCTTTTTTTAAAGCTCTCTATTTTTAGTATTTAATTAGATGTTAAGTCCGTTTTTTTATCATTAAACAAAAATCCTTGCAATTTAAAATTAAAATAATAATAATGATTGAATTTTTAATTTCGTAAAAATGAAAGCAATAATTGCATGTGCAGGTGTGGGTAGCAGAATAGCTTCTCATATTGAAGGTAAGCCTAAGTGTGCCTTAGAGCTACCAAACGGCAAGCCTTTGCTCGTTTATACTATAGAAACTTTAAAAAATTTAGGTTTTACTAAAATTGTTGTAATTGTGGGCTATAAAAAAGAAGTAATTGAAGAGATGTTAAAACCTTTTGGAGAATTGGTAAAAATCTATTTTAATCCATTTTTTGAAGTGTGCGGTTCCGCAGGTTCGTTTTTTATTGCAAAAGAAGAATTTGATGGGAGTTCTAAAATGCTTTTGATGAATGGAGATAGCTTTTACACGAGGGATGTTTATCAAAAACTACTGCAAGATAAAAGAAGCCCTGTATTGCTAGTTGATAAATCAAGAAAGAATATTGCTAACACCAAGGTTGTTTTAGATGAAAACGAATGTTGCGTGGAGTATGATAAAGATATTACCGAAGGAGACGCTGAAAGTTGCGATTTATTTTGCTTTTCCGCAGAGTATTCTTTGCATTACAAAAATCAACTTGAGGAGCTTTGTCAAGTTAAAATTAAAACAGGTTGGTGGGAAAATGCAATGACGGACTTTTGCACTAAATTTCCTGTCTATACAAAAGATGTTGTGGGAGGTTTTTGGCGTCAGATAGATTATTTAGAAGATTACGAAAAAATTATTCATTATTTTAAAGAGAATGAAAACACTTGAACTAACAAATATATGCAAATCGTTTAAAGATGTTGTAATACTTGCAAATGCAAATATATCACTTGCTAAAGGTGAGCGAATGTGCCTTTTTGGAGCTTCTGGGTCAGGAAAATCAAGCTTACTTTATATTGCAAGTGGCATTTTAAAGCAAGATGAAGGTGATGTTTTTGTGATGGGTGAAAAGATGCAAACGGAGGAAGATTTTTTAAGAGCAAGAAGGCAATATTTTGGTTTTATATTTCAGTTTCACAATTTAATTCCAGAACTTACGGTAAGTGAGAATATCTTTATTAATCAAAAAATTTGCGAAAAGGAGGATAAAAAATTTGCTGACTTCCTTTTAAATGAGTTAGGTTTATTTGAAAAAAGAGATGTAAAACCGCAGACACTTTCTGGTGGAGAGGCTCAAAGAGTGGCGGTTGTGAGAGCGTTTGCAAGTAAGCCTGCCATCGTTTTTGCAGATGAACCTACGGGTAGTTTGGACCCTGAAACAGGAGAAAAAACAATAAATTTGATATTAAATTTAGCAAAACAGCAGGAAACTAGCATTTTAGCCGTAAGCCATAATCAAAGTTTTAAAGAAAAATTTGATACAAGCTTAGAAATTGCAAACAAAGCGTTGCATTTATTGTAAAATTGGGTTGCCGTAAGCTGAATTCTGTTACTTTTTTAAAGTTGGCTTTATTAATCTAGGCGTTTTATCGCTAAAACGCTCAAGCGGCTTACCCGAAGTGCAAATGTTAAAATACAAGAAACACTCGCAAAAGCGAAATCACTCCCTACTTAGCCTTGCTTCAGATGGGGTTTGCAAACATCTTTATTGCTAAAAATGTTAAAGGCTTCTTACTTCCTTCGTTTCACCCTTACCTCTTGCGAGGCGGTTTGTTTTCTGTTGCACTTTCCGTCGCCTACCAAAGGCAAACGCCAAGTTTTTAACTTGCATCTTTGTATTTTTGAAGTTCAGACTTTCCTCTACTAATAAATCAGTAGCAAAGCCAGACAACCCAAATAAACTATAATACGCTTTATGTAAAAAGCAAGTAAATTATTAAAAACCGTTTTCCGTACAATTAGTTATAAAAAACACTATAATAAAACTTCATAAGCATTTTCAGTTATCTTTTAGCAAGATTTTCAACATCAAAGGCATTAAAAAAGAAGAGGATTTAAATTTTAGATTTTTTTATTTTCTCTTTACAAATTAAAAAATCCATTTACACTTAGGTAATATTGTTTATTTAAAAAGATGCTTAGAAGGAAAACAGTGGCAGAACAATTGATGGAAAAGAGGGCAGAAGCACAGGCTGGTGGAGGGGTAGATAAAATCCACGCTCAGCACTCTAAAGGTAAATTAACGGCAAGGGAAAGGCTTGATGTTCTTTTAGATGAAGGCTCTTTTGAGGAGTATGGGCTTTATGTTGAGCATAGGTCAACAGATTTTGGACTTGAAAAGCAAATTACAGCAGGGGATGGAGTGGTGACGGGATACGGCACAATATTTGGTCGCCCTGTTATGGTTTATAGTCAAGATTTTACAGTTCTTGGAGGCTCTTTAAGTGAAACACAGGCAGAAAAAATCTGCAAAATACTAGATAAAGCTAGAGATATGAAAATTCCCGTTATCGGCATTAACGATAGTGGAGGTGCGAGAATTCAAGAGGGCGTTAAGTCTCTTGGTGGTTATGGTGAAATATTCCAAAGAAATGTTGATTTATCAGGAGTTGTGCCTCAAATTTCCTTAATTATGGGCCCTTGTGCTGGTGGTGCTGTCTACTCCCCTGCTCTAACGGACTTCATTTTTATGGTGGAAAACAGCTCATATATGTTTGTGACGGGCCCTGATGTTGTTAAAACCGTTACAAATGAGGAAATTTCTAAAGAAGATTTAGGGGGTGCTAAGCTTCATTCTAAAAAAACAGGAGTTGTAGATGGTGCTTTTAGGGACGATGTTACCTTGCTTCTTCAAATGAGGAGGCTTCTTTCTTTTTTACCACTTTCAAACACTGATAAATTACCAGAACTTGAGCCTTTTGACCCTATAGATAGAAGAAATTTTGAACTTGACGATTTAGTGCCAGAAAACCCAAACAAACCCTACGATATGAGGGAGCTTGTAATGAAAGTTGTTGATGAAGAAGATTTTTTTGAAATTAAACCCGATTTTGCAAAAAATGTCATAACGGGTTTTGGAAGAATTGGAGGAAAAACCGTTGGAATTGTGGCAAATCAACCGCTTCATTTAGCTGGTTGCCTTGATATAAACTCTAGCTCAAAAGCGGGCAGATTTATTCGTTTTTGCGATGCATTTAACATACCAATTGTGAGTTTTGTTGATGTTCCGGGGTTTTTACCGGGGAAGGATCAAGAGCATAACGGCAT
>JBIKUA010000109.1:0-3373 GCA_044347825.1 Candidatus Deianiraeaceae bacterium
AAAAAAGAGGTTAAATGAGGTTTTGCATAACTTTTTACCAACATTTTTATTATAGCAAAATCTTCTTTTCTAATTGATGACTTTTTCATAAGTATTTTATTATTGCATTTTTAATTTTTAGCATTTCTTCATTTTTATGACTTTCTTCATAATGGATAGGCTTTATTTCAAAAGCAGTTCTAGGAAATGTGGCATCATTCTCCTTTCTTGCAATTATATGAGCGTGAAGCCAAGGAGTTTTGTTGCTAAAAATCGCTATATTTGTTTGAATTGGAGTATAAACTTCATTCATAGCTTTTTCTACAATTTCAATTTCCATCATTAAATCCAATCTTTCCTGCGTTGTTAGGCTAAGCATATTCTTGACATTTTTTTTATGAGCTAAAATTATCCACGGAAAATGAGCATTATCTTCAAATAATACAAATGTATTTTTTAACTCTATAATAAAATCTTTTTCCTTCAAATCAGGGTGAATATCTAGCTTAATCATCACATTTCGTATTTTTACAATCCGTTATATAAAGCTCAAACTTTTTAGGAGATGAGAGTATTCCTATATTTAAACCTTCTATCACAAAACCGCTATCAAAGGTTAAAGGTAAATTTTTTGCTTCCGCATCTACTATTTCTTGATATGAAAACTTCTTTAAAATTGTGCCATCATCAAAGATTTTTGCCTTAACTATGCCAGAAAAAGCTCCACGCAAAATTATTGGCAAAACCTTTTCCATTGCAATTTTGGAGCATTCAATTTTAGCTTCAACAGAAGAAAAATCAGTTGCCATTACTTTTGCACTATAAGTGCTTCCATTATTATTTTTACTAAAACCAGAAGAAACCTCAAACTCTATATTACAGCTTGAATTTGGGCTATAAACCCAACTTAACAACTTAATTCCACTAATATTTGGTGAATCTAAAAGGTTAAATCCCTCTCCAACTTCAAATCTTTTTGCTATTTCAATTTGAGATATTATAATATCTCCATTTTCAATTTCTGACTCCTGTGTAGTGGATTTCTTCATTTTGTCAAAACTAATAAAAACAAAAACAGCACTTAAGACGCCAATTAAAAAGGCAAAAAATACTTTAAACATAATTAGTATACTCTTTTTTTAGGAGGTATTGCGGGCATTTCGCTTGTTAATGGATTTAAGTTAACAACTCTATAGTCAAATTTAACAGAGGAGCCTTCCACTTTTGCCATTGTGTGCTTTAGCCAGTTTTCATCATCTCTTTCAGGGTAGTCGTCTCTTGCGTGAGCTCCTCTACTTTCCTTCCTGTTAAGTGCTGATGCAATTGTTATAATAGCTTGATGGCGAAGGTTATCTAGCTCAAAAGTTTCAACTAAATCGCTATTCCAAATAAGACTTCTATCTGTTAATTTAACATCAGAAAATTCTTTGAAATTAGCTTCCATCTTTCCTGCCCCTTCCTGCAAACTTGCCTCAGTTCTAAACACCGCTGCAGTTTTTTGCATAATTCCTTGCATTTCCGCCCTAATAGAAGCAGTGTTTCTTGCTCCGTTTGCATTTCTCATTTTGTCAAAGTAAGCAACCGCATTTTCAATTATAGATTTTGAAGTTTTTTCCGCATTACCCTTCACAACCTCTTTTGCTCTAATTGCCGCCGCTCTACCAAACACAACTAAGTCAAGAAGAGAGTTAGACCCAAGCCTGTTAGCACCATGAACGGAAACACAAGCCGCTTCACCAATTGCCATAAGTCCCTGCACAACTTCAAGCTTACCATTTTTAGCTTGCACCACTTCTCCGTGATAATTAGTTGGCACTCCACCCATATTATAGTGAACGGTTGGCAAAATAGGAATAGGCTCTTTTGTGACATCAACCCCTGCAAATATCTTCGCACTTTCAGAAATGCCGGGAAGCCTTTGATGAAGAACATCCGCCCCAAGATGGCTAAGCACAAGTAATGCGTGGTCTTTATTTTTACCTGCTCCTCTCCCTTCGTTAATTTCCAGAGTAATAGCACGAGAAACAACATCACGAGAGGCCAAGTCTTTAACCTTTGGAGCATATTTTTCCATAAATCTCTCGCCGTTTCCGTTAATTAAATATCCCCCTTCACCTCTAGCACCTTCTGTAATTAAACATCCAGAGCCATAAATTCCTGTTGGGTGAAACTGCACAAATTCCATATCTTGCAGTTGAAATCCGTGACGGGCAAGAATTCCCCCTCCATCTCCCGTGCAAGTGTGAGCGGAAGTGCAAGAAGAATAAGCTCTACCATATCCACCACTTGCAAGCACCACAAGTTCGGCATTAAATGCGTGAAGAGTGCCGTCTACTAAATTCCAAGCAAGGCAACCTGTGCATTTTTTATCTTCTGTGAAGAACAAATCTACAACAAAATATTCAATAAAAAATTGAGCCTTATGCTTTAAAGACTGCTGATAAAGTGTGTGAAGAATTGCATGCCCTGTTCTATCCGCCGCCGCACAAGTTCTTTGAGCGGGCTTTCCTTCTCCGTATTCTGTTGTCATTCCCCCGAAAGGTCTTTGGTAAATCTTACCTTTTTTAGTTCTAGAAAACGGAACTCCGTAATGCTCTAGCTCCAAAATCGCCTTAGGAGCCTCCTTACACATATACTCAATTGCATCTTGGTCTCCCAGCCAGTCCGAGCCTTTAATTGTGTCAAATGCGTGCCATCTCCAGTCGTCCTCTCCCATGTTTCCAAGAGCCGCGGAAATCCCCCCTTGAGCCGCCACAGTGTGGGAACGAGTAGGAAAAACCTTACTAATACAAGCGGTATTCAAGCCCTTTTCCGCCATTCCAAAGGTTGCTCTAAGCCCCGCTCCACCAGCTCCAATAACTAGGCAATCAAAAGAATGTTCTTGAACTTCATAATTTCCAATTTTGTAAGACATAAAAACCAATAAAAACAAATATAGTTTTATTTAATGACAAAGAAGAAAAAAATCAAGCTTTATTTAACCAGTTCTAAAAATTGAAATTGACTTTTTAAAAATATACATTAAAATAAAAGTCAAGATATTTAATCTAAATTGCATTTTGATAAATATAAAAAGCAATGGATTAAAGTTTAATCTGCTATTTAGATATCTTAAGTTTGTAGCTAATTGATTAATAGGTTTAAAAATCACTTAATTTTAAAAATATGCAACTAGATAAATTAAATATCAATTCAATAAATTTTTATAAGGAAAAATTCACTAACACAAAAAATAAACTGCTTACAAAAAATTTAACAGGGAAGGAGAAGTATATTAGAGCACTTTGGAGGGAAATAAAGGTTAGAGATGCTCTTGAAAAAATTGCACAAAATCAAGCAAATTTTAATCAAAACAGTAATAACAAAATTGAAAGTTTTTTTACAAAAGAAGAAA
>JBIKUA010000110.1:0-3363 GCA_044347825.1 Candidatus Deianiraeaceae bacterium
ACGATAATTTCAAAAATAATTTTACTAATCAAGGCTTTAAACTAGTTAATGGTGAAGGAAAAATTTATAATTATAAATTAAATAATCAAGATTTTGAATACAAACTATACAAATTTGAAAAAGATAATAAAGTTGTCTACGGAATAAAAGCAATCAATATAACATCTGAACCTGGATTATTTGCATTTTCTCAACATTTGCAAGAAAGGCATTTAAATTCAGGGAAGTATAAAAATGTAGTTTTCAATTCTACTGATTATAAAAAACCCCTTATTCTTGCAATAAATCATGCTTCATCCTTGAATGCAGAATATAATATTTCTTATCTTAAAAACGATACACTTAAGGAACATCGTCGTAATCAATTTGTGTTAAGTATTTTAAATACTTACCGCAAGATAACTAATAATGAATTTAAAAGTAGTGATATAATAGGTGTTTTGAATAGAAATATAAAAGCAATGATGGACATTGAAGAGATAGCATCCAAATATATACATTTAGAAGATAATTATTATATCAGCATCCATGACACAGCACTTACAACTACATTTGATGAAAGGGTAAAAAATTTGAATCAGATAACACAGAAATACTCAGATGCATTAACAACGATTAATAAGTTGAATAAGGATACATGGCTTGAAGGATTTAAAAATAGTTTGAAAAACTTGTCGTTAGAGGATTTGAATAAGATTGCAAACAAATTAAAAGGACAAGAAGATATAAGTAAGATTTTTAAATCTTCAAGGTTAAATGCTTTAGCAAACGCAGGAGAGAAGAAAAAATTAACAAGACTAAAAGAAAGGGCGTTAGAGCTTGTAGAGGGTGAAATTACTAAAAATACAGTGAATATTACAAATAAATCTAAACCTCAAAGTAGCAATTCAAATACAGCATTGAACAATAATCTAAATCAATCTCCTGTAAACAATACCACAGCAAATGTTTCAAGTAATCAATTAACTCAATTAAATCCGTTAGAGACAATTAATAACGCACAATCAAGCTCAAATCCTTTAGCGGCAACAAGACTAAAAGAAAGGGCGTTAGAGCTTGTAGAGGGGGAAATAAAGAATATATTGAATACAAATGCAAAACCAAATACAAATGCAAAACCAAATACAAATGCAAAACCAAATACAAATGCAAAACGATATAACAGTTTAACTAAACAAATGAAGAAATTAAAACCGTTAGAAACAATTCAGGAGGAGGAGGTAGAAGTTAAGGGAGTAAACTCTTCAACCTTAGTGTCGTCATCGTCATTTGTTGGTAAATATTTCAAACAAGAAGTTAACAACAGTGTTAATAATCCTACTACTTCGCTTTAAAATTCATTTAAGACAAGCGTTAGCGGTGCACTTGAGTTATAAAATAGTCAGTGTAGCACTAAAAAAACTAGGTAAGATATGTAATGAGATGTCTCCCACTTTAAATGGGTAAGTATATAATAAGTGATTTTTCAATTAAACGCAATAATAAAGATTCAGTTTTGCAAGCTTCACACAGATGCAACATCGTAGACTTCAGGAATATAGTGTTGTAAAGTACGCTTTATTCCTTGTTGCAAGGTAATTGTGGAGCTTGGGCAACCAGAACAACTCCCCTTTAATTTAAGATATACTATACCTGTTTCCTGCTCAAATTTTACAAAACTAATGTCCCCTCCATCCATTGCAACCGCAGGCCTTATCCTTTCTTCCAAAATTTCCACAATTTGCTTAGAAATTTCATCTAAATTACTCAAATCAACTTGAGCTTCGGTTTCTGTAGCTTCCTCCTTGTTTATTTTTGCTTCAAAAAGAGCTTCAAATATAGCGGGTTTGATTGTTTCAAAATCCTCATTTTCTGATTTAGTAATTGTTACAAATTCATCGGTTACAAAAACCCTAACAATATTGCCTATTTCAAAAAGTTTTTGCACGAATTTTGCCTTTTCGTCTGTATCTTCTTTTTCGTAATCCAGTATAGAGCCTTTTTTACAAAGCCCATCAATCAAAAACTTTAGTGCATTATGATTTGGTGTTTGTTCAATTTGAATATACATAGTTTTAGAAAATTACTCAAAGGTATTATTAAATTCTAAAAGTGTTTTTGTCAAGTATTTTTGTGAAGGATATCTAGATTTTATGGTATAAAAATAAAAAACCCTTGCTTTTTGAAGAAATTTGTTGTAAAAACTGTTAACTAGTTAAAAAAATTAATATGATGCTAGGTGTTGATGTTGGCAATACAAATACTTCATTTGGCGTTTTTAAATCAGGTGCTTTGCTTCATAAGTTTGATTTAAAAACAGATAAAAGAGCAACCGCTTTTGAGTTTTTATCTTTTTTAGAGAGTATTTTTGGATATTTCAAAATAAACTCTAACGAAATAAAACAAGTGAAGGTGGCTTCTGTGGTGCCAGAACTTGAAAGGGTTTTAAATGAACTTTTCACTTCTGTCTACAACATTCCCACGCAATTTATAACAACCAATAACATACCTTTAAAAATTAATCTTTTAAACCCAAGTGAGGTTGGAATTGATAGGCTTTTAAATGTAATTTCTGCACTAAAAAGCTACGGAACCGAGAAGAATGTTCTTATTATAGATTTTGGAACTGCCATCACTTTTGATGTAGGCTTAAAATCGTTTGAGTATGAGGGGGGAATTATCTTTCCCGGAATTAACCTCTCTCTTGAGGCATTAAAAAATGGAACTGCAAAATTGCCAAAAGTCTCTTTACAAAAAGCTACTTCTCCCGTAGGAAGAAGCACAAGTGAGGCAATTAATGCAGGGCTTTTTTACGGATACGCAAGCATGGTAAATGGGTGCGTAAAAGAAATAAAATCTCGTTATAAAGAAGATTTTACCGTTATTGTAACGGGTGGATACGGCGAGCTTCTATCATCTTATTTTGATTTTGATTTTAAACTAGATTACAACTTAATTTTAAGAGGCATTTTTGCCCTTTAGTTTATTTATGACATTTTGCTTAGAATATCAATTTTATTAGGGTTTTGTAGTGGAAATTAAAAAATAAACTATATTAACAAAAAATAAATTTTATGAATAAGCTTGAAATAAAGAAGATTTTAGATATAGCAATTCCATCCCTTGTGGCTTGGATAGGGCATGCAATGTATAGCATTGTGGATAATGTAATGGTGAGTAAAATTTTAGGAAGCACGGCTCTTGCTATAACAGGTATGGCAACTGCTTTTTACTTCATTTTACTTGTGTTTGGAATGGGGGCAAGTAGCATTGTTGTTGCACTTGTTTCTGAAAAATCTGCAAAAAAAGATGAGCCTGTTGCAAAAATAGTTCAAAATAGCCTAGCTTTCTGCTTTTTAATTGGGCTTGCAACCTCCCTCGTGC